>JASFIK010000016.1:0-15287 GCA_050122705.1 Candidatus Omnitrophota bacterium
AAGGGAGAATTTAATCTTGCCTGCCCTCAACACGGAGGCGATTTAGATATCCATGCAAGCTCTCTGCGGAAAATAACATCAGGATGGCAAGTGCAGGAGGAGATAATTCCTGCTAAGCGCAGTCTGGTAATTATACTTTCGGCGGTATTATGTCTGATTATAATATTGAGGATCTTAATCTTCAGATAGAGCAGGACTTTTCCAGCGTATCCGATTCCCAAGCACTGGAAGCCCTGAGGATAAAATATCTGGGTAGAAAGGGCATTCTTGCTGAGCTCACTGCTGGCATTGTTGATTTGCCAGCCAGCCAGAAGCCCGGCTTTGGTAAACAGATTAATCAGTTTAAACAAAAGGTATTAGGGTTATTAGAGACAAAAAAACAGGGCTTTAAAGATGAGGCATTAAGGCCTGATGCAATTGGGATAAAGATGGATATTACCTCGCCTGGCATAGCTCAAGAATTGGGCCACCGTCATTTGATTACTCAGGTTATTGAGGAGATTTCTGATATTTTTATCCGTCTGGGATTTGTAGTTGTGGAAGGCCCTGAGATTGAAAGCGAATTTAATAATTTTACTGCCCTGAACATTCCCCTGGAGCATCCCTCGCGTGATATGTTTGATACATTTTATCTTAATACCTCAACCAGTAATAATAAGCAGCTTCCCAAGAGCAAAGAGCGTCTTTTACTAAGGAGTCATACCTCACCTGTGCAAATCCGAGTGATGCAGTCGCGTAAACCGCCCCTGGCAGTAATTGTGCCAGGCAAGGTGTATCGGCCCGATGCAGTAGACGCTTCTCATTCCTTTGTCTTTCATCAGATCGAGGGTTTTATGGTTGATGAGAATATTGGATTTGCGGATTTAAAGGGCATATTGCAGCTAGTTGCCAAATCAATATTCAGCGATAAAATTAAGATGCGCTTTCGTCCGCATTTCTTTCCATTTACTGAGCCGTCTGCAGAGGTGGACATCTCATGTATTATTTGTCAGGGCAAGGGCTGTAGTGTTTGTGGTCGTAAGGGCTGGCTTGAGATATTGGGTAGCGGTATGATCCATCCCAATGTGTTTAAACAAGTGGGTTATAACCCTGGGCAATATACGGGTTTTGCCTTTGGTATGGGGGTTGAACGCATTGCTATGCTTAAATACGGCATCAATGATATTCGACTGTTCTTTGAGAATGATTTAAGATTCTTGAGGCAGTTTTAGAGAGGGGTTATGAAAGTAACTTATAATTGGTTAAAGGATTTTGTAGAGATTAAGATTCCGGCTAAGGAATTAGCTGATAAGTTGACTATGGCCGGCTTAGAAGTGACCCATTTAGAAACAAGAGACGGAGATTTCGTTTTTGAGCTTGAGATTACCTCTAATCGTCCAGATCTTTTGTCAGTAATTGGCATTGCCCGCGAAGTGGCTGCAATCACCGGTAAAAAACTAAAACCACCACAGATCAAAGGATCAAGGCCTTTAAAACAAACGCCCGGCCAGTTAACTATAAAAATTGAAAACAAAGATGATTGTCCCTTGTATACCGCTAAAATTATAAAGGGGGTTGAGGTTGGATCTTCGCCTGAATGGTTAAAAAGGCGCCTGGAATTAGTGGGCCTGCGCAGTATTAATAATATTGTTGATATAACTAATTATGTGCTGATGACAACCGGTCAACCATTACACGCCTTTGATTTAAACCGAATCAAAGATGGTGCTATATTTGTACGCCGGGCCAAAGGATCAGAGAAGATTGTTTTAATTGACGGTGAAAAATACAATTTAACTAAAGATATGTTAATTATTGCTGATAAAGGGAAACCAATTGCCATCGCTGGGATAATGGGAGGAGGGGAGTCTGAGGTTAATCAGTCAACCTGCGATATACTCCTTGAGGCAGCAGTATTTGACCCCGTTACTACCCGTCGGGCATCACGGGCATTAGGCTTATCCTCCGAATCCTCTTATCGTTTTGAGCGGGGGATTGATTCACAATCTGTAGAGGCCGCCTCTATGTTAGCGGTGAATTTTATTTTAAAACTTGCTGGCGGCAAACTTACTTTTAGCAAGGCTACATCCAGACCAAAAACAAAAAAGAAAACGATTTCCTTAAAACATAATGAGGTTAGTCGGATTTTAGGCAGGGATTATTCTGCTCGAGAAATAAAACAAACACTTACCTCATTATGCTTTTTAATGGGCAAGCACTCAAGACAGGATTATAAAGTCAGCGTCCCCTCATTTAGGATAGACGTCAGTCAGCCAGTTGATTTAGTTGAGGAGATTGCGCGCATTTCCGGATATGAAAAGATACCCAGTAGATTGCCTAGGATTATTCCCCAAGATGCGCGGATATATTCAGAATGGATAAAGACAAGACAGATAAAAAATATCCTGATTAGCCAGGGAATAAACGAAGTGGTTACTTATAGCCTTCTAGGTAAGCGCAATATTAATGAATTCGGATATCCTGATATAGAGTTAATGACCGTTGCCAATCCCTTGAGCAGCGAACAGGAAGTGTTGCGTCCGAGCATAATCCCTGGTTTAATAACTTGTGTTGGATACAATCTTAATCAGAAGCAAAGGGATGTCAGAATATTTGAAATTGGTAATATATTTCGCAATAATCAGGAAACGCCTTTTCTTGGGGTTGCCTATTGCGGCAGGGAGCCAGAAAAAACATTAAGATTGCTGCGCGGGCTGTTAGAGATGTTGTGTTACCGTTCGGGAATTTCTAAATATGAATTCGGATTCTTGGCTTATCCCTGCTTTTCTAAGGATATCTCTTTATCGCTTGTAGTGAACAAGAAAAGCTGCGCGAGTTTAGGAATGGTCAAACCGGCTATTTTAGAAAAGCTCGATATTAAAGATTACATATTTGCTGCCGAGATAGATTTAGAGTTGTTTTTTGCTGAGATTGAAAAGAGCCAAAAAAGATATACCCCCATTCCTTTATACCCTGAAGCGGCGCGCGATATTAGCATCGTCCTTAAACAAAATATCCCGGTTGGCGATGTAATCAAGAGAATCAAATTAAATCAGATTCGCAATCTGGTTGAATTTAATTTAAAAGATGAATATTCAGGCAAACAAATTCCTCCCGGCCATAAAGGCTTAACCCTATCCTGTATTTACCGCGCCAGCGATCATACCCTAACCGCTCAAGAAGTTGATATTTCCCAGCAAAGAATTCTTGATATCTTAAGGACTGAATTTTCTGCTCAGCAGAGATAAAAATAAAAAAACACTTGCATTTTAAAAAATTTCTACCATAATATCTGTAGTATAAACATAATTTACATCCACATTATATTGGGGAGATAAAGAGAATACAATATGCTAAAGGCAGCCGCACAAGAGATTAAAGCAAATCATAAATCAAGTGCAAAAGATACTGCATTTGGATTTGAGTTACTTTTGGATTTATACGATTGTCAAGCAGGCGCTTGCGATGATCTGAATTTATGCTACCGATTTTTAGATGAGATTGTTGAATATTTAGGCATGGAGAAGCAAGCGCCGCCGAACATATTCCGTACTCCTGATGAACGCTTTCCAGATAAGGCTGGCCTTTCTGGATGGGCTCCACTTGTTGAGAGCTCTGTAGTTATTCATACGCTAACTCCCAAGAATTTTATCTCTATCGATATATACTGCTGCAAGGAATTCGATATTAATAAAGCCAAGCTTTTTTGCCGCAGATTCTTCTCGCCCAAGCGCATGGATGAACAGTTTATCCTGCGCGGCATCGATTACTACAAATAATTCTCTCCCTACTTATTTAAATCTTATTTGACTATTGAGCATTTATATTTTATAATAACAGATTACACTCAGCATAGATTGTTAATTTATGTTGGTGAGTGAAGGATTTTGGCGACGGGCGGTTAGTTCAGCTGGTTAGAACGCGTGACTTACATTCACGAGGTCAGGGGTTCGAGTCCTCTACCGCCCACCATGAAACAAGAATTCCGAAATAAGGGCAGAAACAATAAATTGGGGCCCGTGGTGTAGCTTGGTCTAACACGTCAGATTGTCGATCTGAAGATCGCGAGTTCAAATCTCGTCGGGCCCGCCAATAACTTAAACGCCGTAAACAAGTTACGGCGTTTTTCATTTTAACCAAGTTTTACAGAATTTAACCGATTTTAACGCCAGATGGGCACAATTTAGGCACAGTGATTCTGACAAATGCCCTACCATCTTGAGATTGTTATGGTATAATTACTGAATTTGGATTATTATGGTGAAAGGAGAAGAATGATGAAGATATTTGATCATAGGTTAGCTAGCTTTACTCTAATGATTTTAGTTATATTTTGTTGCAGTCAGGTGTTTGCCACTGATGATGGCGAGTTCCAATATTGGAATACAGAAAGCGTCTCAACCAAATTAAACGATGATTGGAAAGTCAAATTAGAGGAAGAATTTCGTTTAGGTGATGATGGGGGCAATTTATATTATCAGCACTCAGATTTAGGTTTCACCTATTCAGGATTAACAGATTGGTTAGATTTAGGCTTCAACTATAGGCAGATATTTGAAAAGAAAAGTGGTGAATGGAAAGAAGAGGAAAGACCTCATTTAAACGCAACTGTTAATTGGAAGTGGTTAGATTATAGTTTCAGTAACAGAGTGCGATTTGAATATAGGGAACGAGAGGATTCACAAGATTATTGGCGATATAGGAATAAGTTTACAATCAAATTACCGTTAAAGATTACCAAATTCGAAATCCAGCCCTATATAGCAGATGAGATATTCTGTGATTTCAACCACGATGAACTAAATAAAAATAGGCTCTACTCCGGATTCGCTCTTAAGCTATTGGATAATCTAAAGAGTGATATATTCTTTCTCTGGCAGAGTAGCGAGAGCAATGACGAGTGGAGCGATATTTATACCTTAGGAACAAAGCTACAGCTATCATTTTAATTCCAGTCTTTGATAAACGCCACTTAAATTCCGCAGGTACCCACTAAGCAACCCACCAGAAAACCTTGACATAACCAACTATTTATGGATAATAATGATACAAATTTATTATTAAACACAGATGAAGTCAAAAGACTATCTTAAAGTATTAAAACCCCAGCTGGACGAATCCAATTACAGCAAATTATCTGCAATAACTAACAGCAAGGTTCATCAGTTTATTGCTCAGGCTGCAGCACTCTGTTCTCCCAATAAGATATTTATCTGTAGCGATTCCCCTGAAGATATTGCCCATGTACGCAAACAGGCAGTCGTCAGCAAAGAGGAGAAACCATTAGCTATCTCGGGTCACACCTACCACTTTGACGGCATAAAAGACCAGGGCAGGGACAGAGAGGCAACCAAATATCTTGTTCCCAAAGGCGACAGTTTAAGCAAGGCCCTTAAACAGATTGAGCGGGAAGAAGGTCTGGCAGAGATAAAGGGGCTACTCAAAGATACGATGCAGGGCCGTACAATGATTGTTCGCTTTCTTTCGCTCGGACCGACTGACTCTATATTTAGCATTCCTTGTGTACAATGTACAGATTCTTGGTATGTGGCTCATAGCGAGGATCTTCTTTATCGCCCAGCCTATGAGATGTTCCGACAGCCAGAGGCACGCCCTGAGCTCTTTTGTATCTTGCACTCAGCAGGCAAGATGGACGATAGTATGATAAGTATAGAATCAGATAAAAAGCGTATCTATATTGACCATACTCAGGATACCATTTATAGCGTTAATACCCAATATGCAGGCAACACAGTTGGCTTGAAAAAACTTGCCCTGCGTCTTACTATACGCAAGGCTGACCGTGAGGGATGGTTGGCTGAACATATGTTGTTAATGGGTGTACATGGACCTGGCCAGCGCAAGACCTACTTTGCCGGAGCCTTTCCCAGCGCCTGTGGTAAGACTGCCACGGCAATGCTTTCTGGAGAAACTATTCTGGGTGATGATATTGCCTACTTACGCATTATTGATGGTGAAGTGCGGGCAGTTAATGCTGAATCAGGAATCTTTGGCATTATCCAGAATGTTAATTCTGCTGATGACCCGACAATTTATAAGGTGCTTACTACTCCGGGAGAGGTTATCTTCTCTAATGTTTTAGTGAATAATGGTAGGCCTTACTGGTTAGGCATGGATTGCCAATTGCCTAAGCAGGGGGTGAATTTCTCAGGAAAATGGCAGGAAGGCAAAACCGATAATCAGGGCAATAAAATTCCTCTTGCTCATAAAAACGCACGCTATGCAGTTACCCTACAGGCATTAGAGAATGTTGACCCTGAACTAAATAATCCCAAGGGAGTAGCTTTGGGTGGAATAATGTATGGCGGAAGAGACGCTAAGGGTTATGTGCCAGTACAACAGAGCTTTGATTGGGAACAAGGGATTATTGCTTACGGCGCCTCTCTTGAGACTGAAACCACCTTTGCTATTCTAGGCAAAGAGGGCGTTCCTGAAATAAATCTGATGAGCATTCAGGATTTTGTTTCCATTTCCTTGGGTAAGTATATTCGTAATAACTTAGAGTTTGGCAAAAATCTTCAAAATCCACCGATTATTTTCGGGGTTAACTATTTCTTGCGCGATAAGCAGGGCAAATTCTTAAATAGCGTTCAAGATAAGCATGTATGGGTAAAGTGGATGGAGCTGCGCGTGCATAATCAGGTTGAGGCAATAGAATGCCCTACTGGTTGGATTCCTAAATATGAAGACCTAAAATTACTCTTTAGTCAGGTTATAAACAAGGACTATCTAAGAGCAGACTATATACAGCAATTCACGGTTCGCGTTCCTGAGAACTTAGCTAAACTCAATCGGGTGGAGAGATACTATCGGGATAATATTGCTGATGCGCCAGGAGAGTTTTTTGCAGTGCTCAGCCAGCAAAAAGAGCGTTTGCTTAAGGCGCAGGCGCGCTTTGGCGACTATATTTCTCCTGAGCAGTTGGCATAACAAACAAACAGATAATAAGGAGAGTTAGCAATGAGTAGTCAACCGCTACAATTAACCAGGTTTTCTGATATCGAATTTTTTAAAAGAGGAAAGGTAAGAGATGTATATGATTTAGAGGATAAGCTTTTAATCGTCTCAACAGACAGAATATCCTGTTTTGATGTTGTTTTGCCTACAATGATTCCTAGGAAGGGTGAGGTTTTAACCAAGCTTTCTTTATTCTGGTTTGATTTTATCAAAGAGATTATTCCCAATCATCTGATTACTGCTGATATTGATAGTTATCCTAAAGAGCTATTAAAGTATAAAGCGATTCTCAGTGGTCGCTCAATGCTGGTTAGAAAGGCAAAGCCTATTCCGGTTGAGTGTGTAGTTAGGGGTTATTTGTCTGGCTCAGGCTGGAAGGAGTATAAACAGACACAGTCTATCTGCGGGATAAAATTACCAGCTGGATTAAGGGAATCGGATAAATTGCCTGAGCCGATTTTTACACCTGCCACCAAAGAAGAGCATGGCCACGATGTAAATGTAACCGCGGCATATATTGAACAGGAGATGGGCAGAGACATCACTGACAGGTTAAAGAATATAAGCCTCCGGTTGTATAAAAAGGCAAGCCAATATGCCCAGGAGAAAGGAATAATTATTGCTGACACAAAATTTGAATTTGGTAAACATGATAACCAGATGATACTTATTGATGAGGTTTTAACCCCTGATTCATCGCGCTTCTGGCCGAATGATGAGTATGCGCCAGGAGGAGCCCAGCCAAGTTTTGATAAGCAATTTGTGCGGGATTATTTAGAGAGCCTAGATTGGGATAAAACCCCTCCAGCCCCTGAGCTGCCGCCGGACATAGTCTCAAAGACAACTCAAAAATATCTTCAGGCATTAAATATGCTAATCCCGGATAGTTCCATTTAGATAGTGCTGTAACGCTAGCCCGATACAAATCTTAAGCAATAATTGAATTGGCAAACCTTTAAAGAGCGCCTGAATGAATCTAGCAAGGCCAACACTATAAAATGAAGCTTTCACAATTTGATTTCAGTTTGCCTAAAGAGCTGATTGCTCAAGAGCCCATTTTTCCTCGGGATCAATCCCGGCTCTTGGTTTTAGAGCGAAAAACCAAAAACTTACAGGAAGCAATTTTTAAAGAGATTAGCAAATTTATCAATAAGAATGACCTGCTTATTCTAAACAATACACGTGTTCTGCCAGCAAGATTGACGGCTCAACGAAAGAGTGGTGGGCGATTAGAGATTCTACTTTTACAGGAGAAGGGCCCAGGATCCTGGGAGGTTTTGGTTAGACCGGGAAAGAAGGCTTGTTTAGGTGAGAAAATCTTTTTTGCCGATGGAAGATTCAGTGCCCTGATTCAAGATAAGACTCCTTTTGGCGGGCGCCTGGTAAGGTTTAATCCGCCGGACATAAGAATTCTGATTAATCAATATGGCAAGATGCCCATTCCTCAATATATTAAGAA
The DNA here is from genome assembly GCA_050122705.1 of Candidatus Omnitrophota bacterium. Classification (GTDB taxonomy): domain Bacteria; phylum Omnitrophota; class Gorgyraeia; order Gygaellales; family JAHJCI01; genus JASFIK01. The sequence goes on from JASFIK010000016.1 coordinate 8,417, forward strand.
AGAGCTAGCAAATCCTGATTACTATCAAACTGTCTATGCACATAAAGAGGGTGCGGTTGCTGCCCCTACTGCCGGATTCCATTTTACCAAAAGGCTACTTGATGAATTAATTTCTTGCAGGGTGGAGATTGCCTATATTACGCTTCATTGCGGCCTGGCTACTTTTCGGCCAATAAAGACTGCGGATGTTCGTAACCACAAAATGGAAGCTGAGTTTTATGAGATAGACGCTCAGGCGGCAGAGATGATAAATAAGGCAAAGGCAATGGGCAAGAGAATTATTGCTGTGGGCACTACTACGGCAAGGGCAATTGAGGCAGCAGCAACTGGGAATCCAGAGGGTAATTTCACAATAGAACCTAAAAAGGAACAGACCAATCTTTATATCTATCCTGGTTATAGATTTAAGACGGTTGATGCCTTATTAACAAATTTTCATTTGCCTCATTCAACCAATCTAATTATGGTTTGTGCTTTTGCCGGAACCGATTTTGTGCGCCAGGCCTATCAGTACGCAATTAAAAAAAGATTTAGATTCTATAGCTTTGGCGATGCAACGCTGATTATATAAGGGAAGATTTGACCGAATAATATTTTTATGTATAATGTATATATTAAAAGGCAAAAGGTGAAGAATGTCTCTGTCAAAAAGAGTGGTTCAGATTAACCCATCAGCAACCCTAGCGATAACTGCCAAGGCAAAAGCAATGAAGGCTGAAGGAATGCAGGTAATTGGCTTCGGTGCTGGCGAGCCTGATTTTGATACTCCTGAACATATTAAACAAGCAGCTAAGCGCGCCTTAGATGAGGGATTTACTAAGTATACACCCAGTTCCGGAATAAAGGAATTAAAAGAGGCAATTTGCCAGAAATTCAAAAGCGATAATAGTCTTGAATATCTGCCTGAGGAAATTCTGGTTTCCTGCGGAGCAAAACACTCTATCTTTAATGCCATTTTTAGTTTATGTGATGAGGCGGATGAGGTAATTTTACCTTCACCTTATTGGGTAAGCTACCCGGAGATGATAAAGGCAGCTGGCGCAAAGGCGGTTATCTTAGAAACTAGACAAGAAAGCAACTTTAAGATAACCCCTAAACAGCTGAGCGGAGCAGTCACCCCCAAAACAAAACTCTTAATCTTAAATTCTCCTTCTAACCCCACAGGTTGTGTTTATACAAAAGAGGAGTTAGCAGCAATTGCTAAAATCCTGGCAGAGAACAATATTTTTTGTCTCTCCGATGAAATTTATGAAAAGATTATTTATGACCAGCAGGAACATATGAGCATTGCCTCTTTGGATAAGAAAATAAAAGATTTAAGCATTGTGGTAAATGGCGTTTCCAAGACCTATTCCATGACTGGTTGGAGAATTGGTTATGCTGCTGGTCCAGTAGGGATTATTAAGGCAATGACTAACTTGCAGAGTCACTCTACCTCTAATCCTTCATCAATATCCCAAAAGGCGGCAATTGCTGCTTTATGCGGGCCTCAGAAGCAGGTCGAGATGATGGTAGGGGAATTTAAGAAGCGCAGAGACTATATTACTGAAACACTCAATAAGATTAGCGGCTTTTCATGCCTTAAGCCGCAGGGCGCCTTTTATGTTTTTGTAAATATTTCTAAAATTTTAGGAAGGCTTTATCAAGGTAGAGCGATTAAGGATTCCTTTGCGCTTGCTGAGGCGCTCCTTTCCGCTGCGCAGGTAGCGGTAGTCCCGGGAGGCGCCTTTGGGGCAGATGATTACCTGAGGCTTTCCTATGCTACCTCAATGAAGAATATTATTGAAGGCCTCAGGCGCATAGAAGAATTTATTAATAAAACCCTCCTTCCATAATAAACCTAAATAATCCTATTTATTCGCGTTTATCCTTAACGTAATTGTTGCCCTCAAGAGATTTGGCATACCCTTTTAGCTCTGCGCCTATCTCACTGATTTCAGCAACGTGGGTAATCTGGCGGGATTCATTGGTAACTACACCAATCGATATAGAAAGCAGGGAGATTTTTTCTTGTTCGCCCTTGCGGCTCTTGGCAATAATATAACCCCTTTCTCTATCCTCTTGATTATAGAACAAGGGAGATGCTTCTTTGAATGCAGATATAATCTGTTGGCAGAGATTATCGACCTTATCCGGTGTGGTAATAACCACAAAATCATCTCCTCCCACATGGCCGATAAAGTCATCGGGATTTCCTCTCTGATGAGTGGACTTTATTAATATACGCGCAGTTTCACGAATTACCTCATCACCGAATTCAAACCCGTACTTATCGTTATAGCTCTTGAATTTGTCTAAATCAATATAGGCAACCGCAAACAGGGCCTTACTTTCCAGACGGTGTGAGAGTTCATTTAGTATTGAGACATTCCCGGGTAATTTAGTGAGTGGATTTGCCTCTAAATCCCTTTCCGTGCGCCTTAGGGTCATGCGAATGCGCGCCAAGAGTTCCTTAGGCTCAAACGGCTTAGTAATATAATCATCAGCACCCGCATCCATACCAACTATTTTATCCTCTAATTCACGCTTGCCAGTAACCATAATAATCGGTAGATGCCTTAGTAGCAGATCGTTTTTCACTCGCTGGACAACCTGACGGCCATCAATTTTAGGTATTTTATAATCCAGAAGAACCAAGTCCAGAGGCTTGCTGGTGATTATTTTAAGCGCCTCTTCTCCATCCCCTGCTTCTAAGATAGTATAATTTTCTTCAGCAAGAGTTAACTTTAATACATCGCGTATATCAGGGTCATCATCAACAATCAATACTCTTACGGACATATTTTATCCTTTACTGACATCTTCTGTGGGTAAAGTGAAACTAAAGGTTGAGCCAGAGCCTACCTCGCTTTTTATCCAGATTGATCCCTGGTGCGCCTCAATGATATTTTTTACCAGGCTTAGGCCCAAACCAGTACCCTTTACCTTTTCATTTATTGGATTATCTACCCGATAAAACTCCTCGAATATTGTTTTCTGCGCTTCTTTAGGTATGCCAATACCAGTATCAGAGATATTTACCTGGACGAAATTATTTACTGGCTGTGTAGTTACAGAAATTTTCCCCTTCTCAGGAGTGAATTTAATTGCATTACCAACCAGATTAACAAATACCCGCTCAATCTGGCTCTTATCAACCAGGACCCGTAGGTGAGCAGGTATATCTGCTGAAAACCTTAGCCCTTTTTGTTTTATTTGCACGGACAAGAGATCGATTGTATTTTCCACAAGCTCCTTTAGATTATAGGGCTGTTTTTTCATTGTGATACGTCCGGATTCCAACCGACTGATGTCTAAGAGGTTATTAACCATATGCACTAATTCATCGCTATGTCGGTTTATCTTCTCTAGTCGCTCCTTTATCGGGTCTGCTATTTTACCCAGATTCTTACTTAATAAAATAGATGCGTAGCCCTTAATTGAGGTAAGCGGGGTTCTTAATTCATGGGAGACAGCAGATACAAAATCGCTTTTTCTTTTACTTACATTTTTTAATTCTTTGACTACCTCGGTTAGTTCTTGGGTTCTCTGCTCAACCCGCTTTTCTAATTCCTGTTGGGCGCGCCAACTCGCCTCAAACAAACGCGCGTTCTCAAATGCCTGCCCGATAGAGTGGGCAAGAATTGTAATCAGCTCCTCGTCACCTTCGGTTATTGGAATTTCAGAGGACTCTGTGCCGACAAAAAGAAACCCATGGGAACCTTCTTTGGGTAGAATTGGAGAGATGCAGAAGGCCTGTACCTGAAAAACCCTTTTTACCTCCTCCAGAGATATAAATTTAGTATCCGCGATTCGCGAAGAGAGGGTTTTTTCTTGCTCAATAAGTTCCAAATAAACATCCTGCTTGGATTCAACCTCGAGCATGATATTATCAAGCTCTTCTTGGCTATAGCCAATTGTCAGACCCTGTGAGAATCTTTTTTCCCTGGGCTGCCAGATAAAACCGATAGCCCTTTGCATCCCCAATTCTTCGATATGCTCGGACCTAATCTGATTTAATATCTCTTTTTCGTCTAAGGTTGAGGCAAAGGCGCGCGAGAGCCTATGCAGGGTATACAGCCCAGTGATCTTTTTATCTAATTCCTCTTGTATTTTATTTAACTCCAGGTCAGTACGCACAATTAACTTTGCCTGTTCATCCATCTGATCAAGGGAGTTCTGCAAATGTTTGATGCTTTGCAGCAATTGCCTTATCTTTTCAGATTTAACTATAATCACAAAAGTTAATATGACTATTGCCAGCGTGGTAAGAAAACCAAATATATAAAGTGGATAGGTTGAACTCATTCTTAGCTCATTGCCAAAATGGCGATAGTTTGGTTATGGCAATAGGTTTGTCCAGCAAAATCAGTTGTCTTTAGAGGCGCTTGTTCCCCAGAGGTACACAGACCAATAATCGGCGTATCTGGGAAGTGAGATTTTATAATTTCTAATTCTTGAGTAATCTTTCTTCCTAAGAGATACAGGCGTGATGCAGAATTGAATACAAATATTATCCTGATCGGTTCCTGTTTGGGGAATATCCGTAAGGCAAAGGCTTGTTTTGCTTCCTTGGCTGCCTCTTCTGTGGCAACCAAACAGGATTCCTTAGTGCCAATCATCAATCTTACCTGGCTGTTTACAGGCACGTCACCCCGACAGAATAGTGAGCCATCATCGCGTATAGAGAGAATATTGCGCAGAAGGTATTCTTCTTTGCCCGAGATATTTATTCCTAATGGATATAGGCAGGATATGCGTTTTAATTCTCTTTTTAATTCCGGAATGTCCTTGACAAAGTAATCCTGGTATAAGGATACTGCTGGCTTATTCTCAATTTCCTTTATTATAAATTTATCTGAAGCATTAACCCGACGGGGTTTACCGAGGGGTTTCCAACCATGTTTTATTCCCAAGCCAAAATTTACCCTACCTGACCAAAGCAAGCCGACAATTGCATTATTCAATACTCTATGGTTAAAGTATTGGTAGGTTTTGTTCAGGTGTAAATTATGAGAAGCGGTAGTTGCCCCGAACATAGGAAAGCTGATACCTAATTTTTGCTGCAGGCCTTTTAAAAAGGGAAGATTATCCATGATTTGACTATCAGAGAAAAAAAGGCAAAAGCGACGCTGGACATCTTGCATGCCAAATAATAACTGCTTTCCTAGGTTATCTCCGCTGGCATAGAGATCTGTTAAGGCGTCCTTGACTACGGCGATATTAAAATGAGCTTCTTCTGTACTAATTAGGGTTATTGCCACGGCGTGGCTATAGATTCCATCTTGGTTTAGGATTTTATTGCTGGTTACCCCAAGCAAGGGGATATCTGTTCCAATGAGATTACCGATTGTTTTTAATAAATAAGGGGAGGCAAATTCAAAAGTAGTGAAGACAATGGCCAAGGATGCGTTTTTTTGTTTCAAGTTTACCCTTGCCTGCGCAATTGCCTCAGCAGCCGCTAATTTATACTCTTTGTTACTACTTATTCCTACGCCAGCATATATAGGCATGTTAAAATTCTAATACAAAAAGGGGTCCAGGTCAATAAATTAGTTGACCGGGAAGTTTTTATCCACTAAAATAATTGAACAAATTTAAAATAGGGCCCCATCGTCTAGTTCGGTCTAGGACGTCAGCTTCTCAAGCTGAAGACACGGGTTCAAATCCCGTTGGGGCTGCTATAATTATAAAAAATATATTGACTTCAATATTTTATTTGATACTATATTTTTGATATCATATATTAAGCCAAGACGCAAACTACGCATTTGCTAAAAGGAGGGCGCTAAATATGGCAGAAAAGAGAGCTGTGGTATCTATATTTTGTGGGCTGTTGGTTTTATCGCTATTATTATCGGGATGCGAAAAGCTTAGCGAAATTAAATTCTTATCTAAAATTGTACCAAAGAAAGAGGTTCTCTCAGTAAAGGGGACGATTATTGCTAAGGTTAATGATATGCCGATTACCCTGGAGTTACTGGAGCAAGAGATTGATAATTATAATCAGTTAGTGAATATACCTGAGGCGAGACTGACTACCAAAGAGCAAAAATTAGCCTATTTAAATGAGGAATTAGTCCGACGCTATCTTTTTTATCAAGAGGCTAAGGCACGCGGCTTGGACAAAAAAGCAGAAACCCAAGAACTATTAAGAAATCTCGAGATCAACCTCTTGGCCAATCAACTTCTCCAAAGCGAGATAGAAAATACATTGGTTACCTCCTCAGAGATTGAGGATTTTTACAATCTTTATAAGGAGCAATTTCGACAGGAGGAAGAGAGAAGAATCAGGGAGATTGTGGTCGGTACTGAAACAGAGGCAAAGGAGATTCTTATTGAATTGCTAAAGGGTGCAGATTTTGCTACCTTAGCTCAGGAACGCTCTCGCGCAGAAAGTGCTACCCGCGGAGGTAATTTAGGGGTGTTGAAAAAAGGCCAGCGGGGCAATGATTTCCTAAGATTTGACGAGGTGGCCTTTTCTCCCTCTTTGACTAGTGGTCAAATTAGCAATATCTTCAGGGACAAGGGCGGCTATTATATTATAAAGGTTGAAGAGATAAAGGGAGGCCAGACAAGAGGGCTATCTGAGGTATGGGATGAGATAAAGACAAATGTTTTGTTTCTTAAACAGCAGCAGAAATATCAGGAGTTAACTAATCGTCTATTAAAAGATGCCCTGGTTGTTGTATATGAAGAGAAGATAAATTAGATGCCGCTGTCACAAAAACTAAAAGAAAAACTACCTTTAATTATTGCTATTGTCTGTGGGATTTTCGCAATATTACTGCTGAATGTTTATCTGCGTAACAGAGAGGCTGAAATTTGGCAAAGGGTAAAAGAGGCCCAAAAACATGCCCAGCCGGTTAAGCCGCCACCCGAAGAAACCGCG
>JASFIK010000017.1:0-14657 GCA_050122705.1 Candidatus Omnitrophota bacterium
ATCGCTGATTTTAGTTTATCTGGATTTGGCGAGAAGGGCAAGCGGGCTTGGGAGATTTCTGCTAAATCAGCGGATATATTTTCCGAATTGATAAAACTCTATGATTTTGTGGGCACTCTCTACGGTCAAGAAAAAATTATCTTAACTGCCCAGAGAGGAAATTTTAATAAGTTGGAAAATCGGGTGCATTTAGAGGACGATGTAGTGATTACTACTGAATCAGGAGTGAGGTTAACCACTGATTACCTGGATTGGGAAAGAAATACTGCAAGGGTTAGCACTAAAGCGCCGGTTGATATCGAGAAAGACAATATGTTGATTAGTGGCGTGGGAATAGAGGGTAACACCAGTCTTAAGGAGGTTGATTTAGAAAAAGAGGTTAAAGTCGAGATTAATGATCAGCGTAAGATTATAATCACCTGTAGCGGGCCATTGAATATAAATTATACCGATAATGTGGCAGTTTTCAATGAGCAGGTTTTTGTTGATGACGGAGAATCTCAGATGTACGCTGATTTGATGGAGGTTTTTTTTGACATTTCTCAATCAGACGATTCAACCGCCTCTTTTGGGGGCAGGGCTGGTAAGGTAAAGAAGATTATTGCCCGGGGCAACGTGAAGATTGTACGAGAAGAAAATGTCAGTTTTTCTAACCAGGCAATCTATAGTGCTGATGATGCGACCCTCACCCTAACTGGAAAACCAAAATTAATTATTTATTCTACGCAGGAGCAAGATGCACCTTCTGGAGACAAAGAATCTATTTAAATCTTACGACGGCCGCGAGGTAGTTAGAGGCGTTGACCTTTTGGTTAAGCGGGGTGAAATTGTTGGTTTACTCGGACCGAATGGCGCAGGAAAGACCACAACCTTCTATATGATTGTGGGGATAATTCATCCTGCCCGAGGTTCGATTGTTTTTGATAACCAGGATATTACCCGCTTGCCCATTCACATACGCTGTCGCTTTGGCATCGCCTATCTTAGTCAGGAGCCATCGATTTTTAGAAAGCTTACGGTTGAACAAAATATTATGGCTGTCTTGGAGACGTTGCCCTTAAGCCGCCGGGAAAGAAGAAAAAGGCTGCAAATTTTATTAGAGGAGTTAAACATCGGCCATTTAGCAAAGAATAGGGCTTACACCCTGTCTGGCGGAGAGCGAAGGCGATTGGAGATTACCCGCGCCTTGGTAAGTAACCCCTCTTTCATACTGCTTGATGAGCCGTTTTCTGGCATTGATCCGATTGTGGTTAACGAGGCCCAGGAAATCATCAAGGACCTAAAGAAAAAGGGCTTAGGGATATTACTTACTGACCATAATGTACGCGAGACACTTTCAATTACTGATCGTGCTTATCTTATTGCCGAGGGCAGAATTCTTATTTCCGGCAGTGCCGATGATTTAATCGAAGATCCGAAGGCAAGAGAGATCTATTTAGGTGAGAAGTTTAGGATGTAGGCGAGGTGATAATGAAAACAGAGGTTAAGAAGACCGGTGAGCATAAGCGGGAGTTAACAGTTCAGGTACAAGGGGATATTGTAAGAGAGAAGTTCAATCAAGTGTATAAGCGTATCAATAAGGAGGCGAAGGTTCCTGGCTTCCGCTCAGGAAATGTGCCACGCGATATTTTAGAAAAACACTATTCTCAGATGGCGCAGGAAGGGGTACTAAAGGAATTACTGCCTGAGGTTTACAATCAAGCACTGGGAGAGGTTGAGCTTAAGCCAGTGAGCATGCCTGAGATATCACAGGTAAATTTAGACAAGGATAATTTAAGTTTTAAGGCTAATTTTGAGGTGAAACCAAAAATAGATTTAAAAAATTATAAACGGCTAAAGGCTGAATACAAACCAATTAAGGTAAGCATGGATGAGGTAAACCAGGCCTTGGATAAACTAAAAAAGGATTATCAGCAGATGTCTGATCAGGACTTTGTGCACAGCTTAGGCTATTCTGACCGCGAGTCATTGAGTAGAGCCGTGGAAAGACAGATCTATTTAGAGAAGGCAAGAACACAACAGGTAAATTTAGAGAATGGGATTATCCAGCAGCTCTTAGAGCAGGTAAATTTCCAGATTCCCCCTAGTTTAGTTAATCAGCAATTGGAAAGATTAACCAAGCAAGCCCAGGTTGATCTTGCCCTGCGCGGAATGAAAAAAGAGGATATTGAGAAACAGGACTCTGCGCTAAGAGAGAGTTTAAAATCCGAGTCAGAAAAGCAGGTACGCATCTTTTTAGTTTTGGAGGAAGTGGCAAGGAGAGAAAATATCGCTCTTGATGATAAGATGACTAAAGAGGTAATTGAGTTTTTATTAAGGCAGGCAGATTGGAAAGAAACCAATTAAAAAACGGAGGTGAGTGATGGGCACAAGGAATCAAACCCTGGTTCCGATGGTGATTGAACAGACCAGCCGTGGTTATGAACGCGCTTATGATATTTATTCCCGTCTTTTAAAGGACCGGATTATCTTTATTGGTACGCCAATCGATGATAATGTTGCTAATTTGGTTATTGCCCAAATGCTTTTCCTGCAGATGGAGGATGTAAAAAAAGAGATAAATATTTATATTAATACCCCGGGCGGCTCAGTTACCGCGGGCCTGGCGATTTACGATACCATGCAGTTTGTAAAGCCAGATGTGGCTACCTATTGTGTGGGGCAGGCAACCAGTATGGGGGCATTGCTTTTATGCGCTGGGGTAAAAGGTAAACGCTCTGCTCTGCCTAATTCCCGGGTGATGATCCATCAGCCTTGGGGTGGGATTCAGGGAGCAGCTGAGGATATCTCCCGGCATGCCAAAGAGATTTTGAAATTACGCGACCGCATAAATGAGATAATTTCCTTACACACCAAGCAGTCTTTAGATAAGATCCGTAAGGATACTGATCGAGATTTCTTTATGTCCGCTCAAGAGGCAAAAGAGTACGGACTGGTTGATGAGGTGATCGCGACTAAGAAAAAATAAACGAAAGGGTCTAATCATGAAAAAGAATTATTTATTAACTCCCGGACCAACTCCTCTTCCGCCACAAGTAACAGGAGCCTTGGCAGGTCCGATAATTCATCATCGCACCTCCCAATTTCAGGCGATATTAAAGGAGGCAGGAGAGGGGCTTAAGTATGTCTTTAATACCAATAATGACGTGTTTATTCTCGCCTCTTCAGGTACTGGTGCAATGGAGGCAGCCGTGGCAAATCTCCTTTCTGCTCAAGATACAGCGATTACCGTGGAGGGCGGGAAGTTTGGTCAACGCTGGACAGAACTCTGTCAGGCCTATGCAGTCAAATGCGATGTTATAAAGGTAAAGTGGGGTGAGGCTGTCCAGCCAAAAGAGATAGAGCAGAGAATAAAAGCAAATCCCAAAATAAGGGCTGTATTTACTACCTTGTGTGAAACTTCAACCGGCGTGGTTAATGATATTCAAGCAATTGGTAAGATACTTGCTAAGACCCAAGCAGTATTGGTGGTTGATGCAATAAGCGGACTTGGCGCAATCCCCTTATTAACTGATGCCTGGGGTTGTGATGTGGTTGTTTCAGGTTCGCAAAAGGGATTGATGCTTCCTCCGGGGTTGGGCTTTATCTCAATCAGCCCCAAGGCCTGGGATTTAGTTACCCAATCAACTAATCATAAGTATTATTTTGATTTAAGATTAGCCAAGAAATCCTGGGATAAGACAGATACGCCTTTTACCTCTTCAATATCATTAATAATTGCCTTGAGCGAAGCCCTGAAGATGATCAAGCAAGAAGGACTGGAAAATATATTTTTGCGCCATCATAAGATGGCTGAGGCAACTCGTAAGGCAGCCCTGGCTTTAGGATTAGAGCTTTTGGCGCCAGAGGCTGCTTCTGATGTAGTTACTGCGATTAAGTTACCCTCGGGCATTGATGGGGTTAAGCTGGTTAAGACAATGCGTGATACTTATGGTGTGACCATTGCCGGCGGTCAGGCAGAATTAAAGGGAAAGATTATCCGGATTGCCCATATGGGTTACATCCAAGAATTCGATATTATCACCGGAATCGCTTGTTTAGAGAAGGTGCTTTATCAGATGGGTTATAAGTTTACATTGGGAGCTGGATTAAAGGCTGCTCAGGAGGTATTTTTAAAATGAAAGACAAGGTCATGAAAATATTAGTTAGTGATAAATTAGCACCCGAGGGACTAAGTATCATCCAGGCGGTTAAGGAGTTTGTGGTTGATGTTAAAACCGACCTTAAACCCGAGGAATTAAAGAAGATTATTAAAGATTATAACGCGATCATAGTAAGGAGTGCGACTAAAGTAACCGGAGAGGTCATCCAAGCAGCTAGCAACCTGCGGGTTATTGGTCGGGCAGGAGTGGGTTTGGATAATGTGGATTTAGCTACGGCAACTGAAAAGGGAATTGTAGTGATGAATGCTCCGGCAGGCAATACAATTTCTACCTGCGAACATACCATGAGTATGTTGCTTGCCCTGGCACGTAATATTCCCCAAGCAAATGCCTCAGTAAAGCGGGGTGAATGGAAGCGCTCTAAATTTATGGGGAGTGAGTTATATAAGAAGACCTTAGGAATTATTGGCTTGGGTCGGATTGGTGCAGAGGTAGCCAAACGCGCCCTTTCTTTTGGATTGAAGGTGATTGCCTTTGATCCTTATCTGTCCAATGAGATAGGCAAGGGTTTGGGTGTTGAGATGGTAGAATTACCAATCTTGCTCAAGAGTTCTGACTTTATTACTGTGCATACCCCGCTTACTGAAAATACCCGGCATATAATCTCAGATAAGGAATTCGCTTTAATGAAAGACGGGGTATGGGTTATCAATTGCGCCCGGGGAGGCATTATTGATGAGCAGGCACTAATTAAGGCAGTAAGGCAGGGCAAGGTTGCTTGTGCCAGCCTCGATGTCTACGAGAAAGAACCCCCTTCTTCTGATTACGAACTCTTAAAATTTGAGAATATTATTACTACCCCTCATTTGGGTGCCTCCACTGAAGAGGCACAGGTTAATGTGGCAGTTGAAATCGCTGAATGCGTGCGCGATTATTTACTCGGGCAGGGTATACGCAATGCAGTAAATTATCCACAGATTGAACCCGAGGTTTATAAGATACTCGCACCCTATATAAACTTAGCAGAAAGATTAGGTAATTTCAGTAGCCAACTGACTGAGGGAAAACCAAAAATAGTCTCTATCAGGTATAGCGGCGGAATAGCCGAGCAGGATGTTGCCCCAATTACTATGGCTTTAATCAAGGGATTCCTTGCTCCCATACTTGAGGAGACAGTGAATTTTGTGAATGCTCGTTCCTTGGCAGAGGCGCGCGGTATCAAAATTAAGGAGACCAGATTATCTTCAGAAGAGGAGTTTGTTAATCTCATCTCAGTCAAAATCGATACGGATAAAGCAAGCAGGAAGATCTGGGCAACCCTTTCGCCTAATCGACAGCCACGCATTGTTAAAATTGATGATTTTTATGTCGAGATTTCTCCTTATGGCTGCCTGATTATAATCAAGAACCTAGATAAACCGGGAATCATCGGCAATCTAGGGACCCTTTTAGGTAAACAAAATATCAATATTGCCAGTATGACCTTTGGACGCAAGGAGCCGGGAGGGGAGGCAATCAGTGTGTTGAATGTGGATACTTGTCCCTCTGCTGATTTATTGGAAAAAATAAAAAATATCGATAATATCCTCACAGTTAAACTGATTAAATTAGGAGGCTAGATATGAGTAAGCAACCAAAAATCTACATTATTGATGTGACCAATCGCGACGGAGTGCAGACCTCGCGTATCTGCCTTTCTAAATTGCAGAAGACAATGATTAATCTTTATCTAAATGAGATGGGGATATTCCAGTCTGAGTTTGGGTTTCCAATTACCAGTCATGAGACAAACTATCTCAATGCGAATTTAGAATTGGCTAAAAAGGGCATTTTAGCTCCTATGCGCTTAGGGGGTTGGGTTAGAGCAACCCCGGAGGATGTGGGGACAGCTTTTGATTTAGTTCCTGAAATAAAGCATCTCAATCTTTCCATATCTACTTCAGAACAGATGATCAGCCATAAATTCAAGGGTAAATTGGACCATAAGTCAGTAATCAAAGGAATGAGCGAGGCAGTTACTCGGGCGCTTAAATTGGGTGTCCAGACAGTTGGGGTGAATGCCGAGGACGCATCGCGTACAAACATAGAATATTTAATCGAATTTTCCCGGGCTGCAAAAAAGGCAGGGGCACAGCGCATCCGTTATTGCGATACGCTGGGTTATGATGCTCCGTTTACAATTTATGAGCGGGTGAAATTATTAGCAGAGGGTGTAGGCCTGCCAATTGAGGTGCATTGTCATAATGATTTGGGTATGGTGGTAGCTAATTCCCTTTCCGGGGCAAAGGGAGCAATTGATGCTGGATTTGATGCTTATATCAATACCTGTATTAATGGAATGGGCGAGCGTGCCGGCAATGCTGACTTAGTAGCGGTGATTTTGGCGATAAAATTTGCCAGTGGGATAAGGGATAAATACATTCTTGATGAGCGAATTAATGTAAAACTTGCCTGGAAAATAGCAAAGTATGCCTCTTATGCCTTCGGTGTTCCCATACCCATAAATCAACCCGGGGTAGGAGCGAATGCTTTTGCTCATGAATCAGGAATTCATGCTGACGGAGCCCTGAAGGACCGACGCAATTATGAGCTTTATGACTTTGAGGAATTGGGCCGTGGTGAAGCAGAGATAATTGAGACAGGGCGCAAGATTACCGCGGGAGAATATTCCGGCATAAAGGGTTTTCGTAATGTGTTTGAAAAATTGGAAATAGAATTTAAGAACCAAGCCGATGCGGTTAAAATTTTGGAATTAGTTCGCTATGCCAATGTGCATAATCAAAAGCCCTTGGTTGATGATGAGCTAAAATTCATCGCTAAATATCCGGATATTGCCAGAAGGATTTTTATGATGAGTCCGTAGAGAGCTCCGGAGGAATTCATGCCGAATATAGTAATAGTAGGAACGCAATGGGGAGATGAGGGTAAGGGTAAGATAATTGATGTCTTATCCGATAGATGTAACTATATTATTCGCTTTCAAGGAGGCAACAATGCCGGCCATACAGTAGTAGTTAATGGAGAGGAATTCATTTTTCATCTTATCCCTTCCGGAATTCTACACAAGGGTAAGATTTGTGTGATTGGTAACGGCGTAGTAGTTAGTCCCGAGGTCTTGCTTAATGAGATATGCCAACTCAAGGAAAGAGGCATCGATGTTACAAATAGATTAAAGGTTTCTCTGCTCTGTCACGTCATCTTTCCCTATCATAAAATCCTCGATAAATTGCGCGAGAAAAAAAGAACCCATAAGATTGGAACAACCGGCCGCGGCATCGGCCCATGTTATGCTGACAAGATTAATCGCTGCGGGATACGCATGATCGATCTTATCCGACCGGCAATTTTTAAACAAAAACTTAAGGATAATCTCAAAGAGAAAAACGAAATCTTCAGAAAGGTGTATAAGCATCACGGGTTTTCTTTTAAACGCATCTATAACGATTATTTAGGATTTACTAAATCACTAAAGCCATTTGTTTGCAACCTATCTGAATTATTAAGCCAGGCAGTGGCGGATAGGAAATCTTTACTTTTCGAGGGTGCTCAGGGAGCCTTTTTGGATATTGATTTCGGTACCTACCCGTATGTTACTTCTTCTTCAACCATTGCCAGCGCGATTTGCTCAGGCAGCAGCGTAGTTCCATTTAAAATAGACAGGGTGATTGGAGTAGCCAAAAGTTATACTACCCGGGTTGGGCAAGGCCCATTCCCCACTGAATTCTCTGCCAAATTTAGCGAATTTATCCGCAACAAGGGCAATGAATTCGGGGCCACTACTGGCCGACCGCGCCGCTGCGGATGGTTTGATGCAGTTATGGTTGCTGAGGCAGTAAGACTTAATGGTATCAGTGAGTTAGCAATTACCAAACTCGATGTTTTGGATAATTTAAACAAGATTAATATATGTGTGGGTTATAGATATAAGGGAAAGGTATTTAAAAGATATCCTTATGATCCTGAGGTTATCAGTAAGGGCGCTTGTCTTTGGCGGGAGTTTCCTGGCTGGGGTCAGTCTACAGGGGATATTCGCGAGTATTCTGATTTACCAAGGAATGCCAGAAATTACCTAAAAACACTACAGGATTTGGTGGGAGCCAAAACTTTTATGGTCTCGGTGGGTTCTAATCGTGACCAAACAATAGTTCTTGACCGGGCACCTTTTAGATATTAAAATAAAACTGTGGTTATTGAGCGGTCAGTAAGGGCAGTTTTGATATAAAATCAAATATTAGATGAGGATATGCCGTAGTGCGAAATGCGGTTTCTGGCTATGGTTCCTCAAATAAATTCAACAGGAGGTATAAGATGAGCAGGGTAATATGTTGGTTGTTGATTATTCTGGGAATGGTGAGTTTTTCCGGTTGTACCCTTGTGTTTCAAAAGGGAAGGCGTTCTGATCTTGATAAAATTGAGTCATTAACAAAGCAGCTGGATGAATTTGAACAGACCAAGGCGCTCCTTGAAAAAAGCCTACAACAGGAAATTGCTGATAGCCAGGTTCGCCTCGAGAGGGCAGAGAAGGGCTTGGTAATAACATTTGTTGCTGATGTTTTATTTGATTCAGGTCAAGCCAAGATTAAATCAGGAGCCCTTTCCACCCTAGATAAGGTTGCCTTGGTTTTGACTAAGAATGTTCCCCAGAACGATATCGGTATCGAGGGGCATACTGATAATGAGCCGATTAAATATTCGGGCTGGAAGTCAAACTGGGAGTTATCCACAGCGCGCGCTTTGAGTGTGCTGCATTACCTAATTGACGAAAGGGGAATTTCTCCACAGCGCGTCTCAGCAATCGGTTACGGTGAGTATCGACCAATCGCTTCTAATGATACTAAAGAAGGACGGCAGTTTAATCGTCGCGTAGAGATCGTTATTTTACCTAAGATTGCTAAATTAAAAGAGGCTGCCGAAGAAGCATCAACAGAACAAGCAGTTCAGGTTGTTGCAGAGCCTGCCGAAAAGATAAAATAATTATCTATTCCCTACTTTCCTTAAGTTAATACAGGATTAGGTAAATAAAAACAATTCTATCAAGAGGAGGGTCTGATGAAAGAGGATTTAAAAAATAAGATAATTGTAGCCTTAGGGTTGCTGATGGTGATTTTCTTTATTTCTTCAATCGGTGCTTATCAAGGATTGATAAGGCAGAAAAATCTAGCTAATCAGGAAATGCGTACGCGTATGGAATTGGAAGAGAGGGTAATTAGTCTCTCTGACACAAATGCGGTTGCACAACAAAAGATAAAGCAATTGGAAGGAAAACTGGATCAACAGGAGACTGATTATCAACAAGCCAATCAAGTGCTTAATCAACAGATCACAGAATTAAAACAACAATTAGAAACAATAACTAAATTAAAGGAGAGGTTAGAGCAAGATTTAGGCGAGGTATTAACCGCAAAATAAAAAATAAAAAAGCAGTTATCTATAAGTTACCAGGGAGGTGGGGCAGATGAGACGGATTCTGCGCAAAGCCAGAGAAAATTTTAAAAAAGCAGTTAGCCGGCGGTTGAGCAAGACACACGCTAAGGTGATTAAAGCGACTAAGACGGTTAAACAAAAACCCGCCCCTCTTGAGAAGCGCAAGGCTGCTTCCGATAGATTACCGATTGAAGTGGCAATTAGCAAATCTAAATTTTCTGCGCCGCCTCAGGTTGAACCAGAAAAAAGGGTATATGTTGCGCCTACTGAGTTACCTTCAGGCTATGCACAGGATAGAATTGTCCTGCAGGTACGCGACCCTTGGTGGATTCATGCTTATTGGGAGGTTGCGCAGTCTACTTGGGGGAGATTAAAGCGAGAATTTCCCTTAGAGGATACAGGGGGTTTTAAAAAGATATTACGGGTATATGACGTAAGCCAGATAATTTTTACCGGTGATAACGCCCATCGTTTTTTTGATATCGAGATTACAGAACAGGCAAATAACTGGTATATTGATATTCAGGAACCTGGTCGTTCTTGGTGTGTAGATTTTGGCATCCGACTTTCAAATGGTCAGTTTGTCACTGTGGTGCGCTCTAATATTGTTTCCACACCCATTGCCGGACCATCCTGGATTACTGATGAGGAGTGGATGATTCCCGAAGATATGTTTGCTCGTCTTTATGGGATGGGCGTGGGCATCGGCAGTTCTCCTCGTAGGTTAAAGAGGCTGTGGGAGGAGAGGCTAAAGGGAGAAATTGGTTCTGGCGGATTATCATCTTTAGCCAGTCCCGTAAAGAAGCAAAAACTTAAGGTATTCTGGTTGGTAGTTAATACAGAGTTAATTGTTTATGGCCAGACTCAAGCCAATGCAAAAGTGACTGTTGCAGGGCAACCAGTAAGCTTAAGGCCAGACGGAAGTTTTAGTTTACGCTTCCTCCTTCCTGATGGGAAGCAAGTCATACCAGTTGTGGCAACCTCCTCGGATGGTGAGCAAGTGAGAAAGATTACTCCCATCGTAACTAAAGAAACCAGCTAAATTGGTTAAACCTAAGTAACCCAGCTAAAGAATATTTCTATGCATAAAGGTTATTTGTGTTTAGTACTACATGGTCATTTGCCTTTTGTGCGCCATCCTGAACATGAGGATTTTTTAGAAGAGGATTGGTTCTATGAGGCAATCACCGAGACCTACATTCCCCTGATTTTAGTTTTTAGCGGATTGTTACAAGATAGGGTAAATTTCCGCTTAACTTTATCCCTCAGCCCCACCCTGTTAAGTATGTTTTCTGATGATTTACTTCAGGAAAGATACCTCAAGCATATAAACCGGCTAATTGAACTTACCCACAAAGAAATCGAGCGTACCCGTTGGCAACCTGAGTTTAATAAACTTAGCCTGATGTATCTTGATTATTTCTTGAAAGCACGTCAGGTTTTCCATGATTATCAGCGGAATTTAAGTTTAGCATTTAAAAAATTTCAGGATGCGGGAAATTTAGAGATAATTACCTGTGGAGCAACTCACGGACTTTTCAACCTGATGGAGGTAACAAAGCCATCAGTCAGGGCACAGGTTGAGGTTGGCGTAGACTATTATCAGCGAACCTTTTCCTGCCTGCCAAAAGGCCTGTGGTTGCCTGAATGCGGCTTTAATCCCGGCGATGACCAGATACTGAAACAGGCAGGGTTAAGATATTTTTTTGTAGATGCACATGGTGTTCTGCATGGAACGCCGCGGCCTAAATACGGAGTATTTGCTCCGGTTTATTGCAAAAACTCAGGAGTAGCCTGTTTTGCTAGAGACCTTGAATCTTCTAAGCAGGTCTGGTCGTCTATAGAGGGTTACCCAGGGGATTATTATTATCGTGAATTCTATCGTGATATCGGTTTTGACTTAGACTATGATTATTTAAAAGGTTATATCCATCCCGACGGACACAGGATTAATACAGGTATAAAATATTATCGGATTACCGGGTCGACCGATAATAAGCAGCCTTATCTACCCCGAGAGGCAAGCGAAAAAGCAGCTGAGCATGCCGGAAACTTTATGTTTAATCGGCAAAGACAAATAGAATATCTTTACGATTGTTTAGGCAAGAAGCCGATGATTGTTTCTCCTTATGATGCGGAGCTCTTCGGGCACTGGTGGTTTGAGGGGCCGCAATGGTTGGATTTTTTGATTCGTAAGATTTCTTTTGACCAAGATATTATTCGTCTGGTTACTGCCTCTGATTATCTGGCAGAGAATCCGCGTAATCAGGTGGTTACTCCCTCTATGTCTACCTGGGGATGGAAGGGTTATAATGAGGTTTGGCTTCAGGGTTGTAATGATTGGATATATCCCCATTTACATATGTCTAGCCAGAGGATGACTGAGTTGGCTGATAAATTTCCTGAAGCTAGCGGTCTCCTGAGGAGGGCGCTCAATCAGCTCTTGCGTGAACTACTGCTCGCTCAGAGTTCAGACTGGGCGTTTATTTTGGCTGTGGGTACCCATACCAATTATGCTGCGCAAAGAATTAAACAACACTTACTCAGATTCATTCGTCTTTATGAAAGTATTAAGTCTAATTCTATTGATCAGGCCTGGCTCTCCGATATCGAATACAAGGATAATATCTTTCCCGAAATAGATTATCGCGTTCATCAGTCAAAGATTCGAAAAATCCCTGTTACAAGTCGTAAGTAAATTAATGTTAGATAAAAATAGTATTCCTAAGCACATTGCTATAATTATGGATGGCAATGGTCGCTGGGCAAAGCAGCGATTATTACCGCGTAGCGTCGGACACCAAATGGGTATTAAGCGGGTTAGGGAGATAGTTAAGGGGGCATTCGAACTAGGGGTCAAGATACTTACTCTTTTTGCTTTCTCTACAGAGAATTGGCAAAGGCCAAGGAGAGAAGTAGATATACTGATGAAGAATTTTTCCAATTTCTTAGATAAGGAGATTACTGAGCTTAATCGGAATAATATTCGCCTCAGGGTAATTGGTCGAGATAAGCCTTTGCCGCAGGAATTAATTATCAAGATCAAGCAGGCAGAGAGGCTGACTGTTGGTAATAACGGCCTGACAGTTGTTTTAGCGGTAAACTATGGCGGTCGGGCGGAAATTGTCGATGCTGCAACTAAGCTTTCCCGAGCAATCCAAGCAGGTGCTTATAGCCTAAGCCAGGTGAGTGAGGAAATATTTTCCGGTTTTCTTTATGCACCTGATTTGCCGGAGCCCGATTTACTTATTCGCACCAGCGGTGAGTCGCGATTAAGTAACTTTCTGCTTTGGGAAATGGCCTATACAGAATTATATTTTGTCCATAAATATTGGCCGGATTTTACCAAGCGGGATCTGATTAAAGCTATTTCTGAATATCAAAAAAGAAAAAGAAGGTTTGGTCGAATATGATAGTAAAACGCATAATTACTGCCCTTTCTTTAATTATACTCGTAGGTATTGTTATAGCCATTGATTGGCTGACTAGTCCGGCAGTAATATTTTTCGCCATACTCGCTTTATATGAATTTTTTACGATGGTTGAAAAGAAGGGGATTGTAATTTTTAAATATTTTGGTTTATGTATTGGTCTGGTAATCCTCCTTTCGCTTAGTTTGCGTTTTGAAGTAACTCGCGGCTGGGAGCTCTTCTTTATTACCTTAGCGCTTTTGTCGCTTATTCTGATTCAGTTCAGGCGTCGCCAGAGCAGTGGAGTAATTATTGGTTTGTCGACAACCATATTTGGGATTTTGTATATAACCTGGTTTATGGGTTTTCTGATTAAGATAAGATATTTAAATTATGGGGCAGGGATGTTGGCGACAGTGGTTTGGGTTACCAAGGTTGGCGATATCGGCGCTTATCTTTTAGGCAGTCGCTTTGGCAGACATGCCCTGATTTCCCGTATCAGTCCGAATAAAACCAGAGAGGGTTTCCTGGGAGGTATTTTATTCAGTTTGTTTGCTGCTTTGGGAACTAAGTTTCTTATGCCTGCCAGCTATTCTTATGCCCATCTCTTGATACTTGGTTTTTGTTTAGGCGTCTTAGGGCAGCTGGGAGATTTGTCAGAATCCTTGATGAAGCGCGACTGCGCAGTTAAGGATTCAGGAAATATTTTTCCTGGTCTGGGAGGGGCGCTGGATTGCATAGACAGCCTTTTATTTAGTGCTCCGGTATTTTATTTCTGGGTTTTGCATTTTGGTTCTTAAAAATGAGACGGGTTGTAATATTAGGGTCAACTGGTTCTATCGGTAAAAATACCCTCAAGGTGATTGCTGGCCTTTCTCGAGAATTTCGGGTAGTTGGGCTGAGCGCTTATTCAAATGTAGCCACTCTGATTGCGCAGGCAAGGCGATTTAATCCCAAATACGTCTGCCTGGCAGATGAGCCAGCGGCAAAGCAGGCAAGAGCAAGATTGCCTTCATCATATTGTGTATTAAGTGGCCAGCAGGGTCTGGAGGATTTAATCAAGATGAGCAATGCCGATATAGTATTTATGGCAATTGCCGGAAGCAATGCGTTATTACCCTTGCTGGTAGCTATCAGGTGTAAGAAAACTATTATTTTAGCCAATAAAGAAGCCTTGGTTATTGCCGGTTCGATTATTATGCAACTGGCAAAGCAAAATCAGGTTCAGATTTTTCCAGTTGATAGCGAACAATCAGCGATATGGCAATGCTTACAGGGCAGGCAAAAAACGCAGATCAAGAAAATTTATCTTACTGCTTCGGGTGGACCGTTTAAAGACTATAATTCTAAACAGATGGGGAAGATAACTATTAATGATGTGCTCACTCATCCCTGTTGGGATATGGGTAGGAGGATTACGGTTGATTCAGGAACCCTGATGAATAAGGGGCTTGAGATTATTGAGGCAATGTGGCTATTTGATTTAAGATTATCTCAGATAGAGGTGGTTATTCATCCAGAGGCAATAATCCATTCAATGGTTGAATTCTTAGATGGAATTGTTTTAGCCCAACTCTCGATTACTGATATGCGCATACCCATACAGTATGCGCTTACTTACCCGCGGCGCTTAGCCAACCGTCTTAAACCATTGGATTTTTTTAAATTAAAAAAGCTAAATTTCCAGAAGCCGGATATGAAGAGATTCCCCTGTTTAAGA
>JASFIK010000018.1:0-14655 GCA_050122705.1 Candidatus Omnitrophota bacterium
TCAGTAACTGTAGCCATCGTTAATCCATTGAATGCAGTAGTAATTAGTAAGATTGAGCAGGCACTTACCCCCCGCAAGGTAAACTTTGTTTTGGTTGCTGAAGAGGACTTAAAAAAAGCTATACAGAATTACCGCCAGGCAGTTTCCGAAGGTATCCAGCGATTACTTAAGCGAGATGGGGATAGTAAGTAATGACCAGGATAGATTCCCTCCTTTATAAGGCATTAATCAAGCAGAGTCGGATTGATAAAGATAGCTTAGAGCATTTGGTTAAGCAGGTTGAGCAAACCGCACAACCCCTCGCCTTAATTTTAATCCAGGGTCATATTATTTCAGAAGAAGAGGTTTTGAAAATTCTTTCCCAGGAATTAGGCCTACCTTACCTGGACCTGAAATTAGTCACCATTGATAAAGCGGTTATTGACCGAATCCCTTTAAAGGTGGCTTATTATTATAAGTTCATTCCCATAGAAATACAAAAAAAGACCCTTAAGGTTGCGGTTTCTTACCCCTTAGACATAAAGACTCAGGATGAAATCAGGATGCAGTTAGGTTTTGAGATTGAAATGAGTCTGGCCAAAGAAGGCGATATAAGTCAGATGCTCAACAAATATTATGGCCTGGGTGCTGAGACATTGGAGAAGATTATTTCCCGCACCCCAGCAGAACAAGCATCCGGGATCCAGACAGTCGAAGAAAAGGTAGAAGACATTGAAAAGTTAGCTGAGGATGCCTCAGTTATCAGATTGGTTAACCAAATAATCTTAGAGGCATATAAAAAGCGGGCTACTGATATTCATCTTGAGCCATATCGGGGTGAGGTGATTTTGCGCTATCGTATAGATGGGGTGCTTTATGATGCCAAGGTTCCTTCCCAGATAAAGCACTTCTTAAATGCAATCATCTCGCGTATAAAGATTATGTCCAATCTAAATATTGTGGAGCATCGCCTTCCTCAGGATGGTCGGGCAATTGTAAAGACTATGGATGAGACCCTTGACTTAAGAATTTCTACTCTGCCTACTCCTTATGGGGAAAGCGTAGTTATTCGGATACTGCCTACACAGATGCTCTTGAGCCTGGAGAGCTTAGGTCTCTTAAAAAGTGACCTGGAGTTATTTGAGTGGTTAATCCAGAAGCCGCATGGAATTATCTTTGTTACTGGTCCTACAGGAAGCGGCAAGACCACAACCCTGTATGCCTGTTTAAGCAAGATTAACACTAAAGAGAGAAAGATTATTACTATCGAAGATCCGATTGAATATGAGATGAAAGGCATAACCCAAATACAGGTAATGCCTCAGATTGGTCTGGATTTTGCCCGGGGTTTGCGCAGCATGCTCAGGCACGACCCGGATGTAATGATGGTTGGAGAGGTTAGAGACCTGGAGACCGCAGAGATTGCAATTAGAGTAGCCCTGACCGGCCACCTTGTTTTTTCTACGCTGCACACTAATGATGCAGCAAGTGGAATTACCCGCCTGTTAGATATTGGAGTGGAGCCCTATCTTGTAGCTTCCAGTGTTGAGGCGTTTATTGCCCAGCGCTTGGTTAGGGTTATCTGTCCAAAATGTAAAGAGGAGGATAAGAGTTTCCTGGTGCAGCTAAAAAGACAGGTTGCCAAGGATTTGGGCCTTGAGTCTCCTGATGAGGTTAAGTTCTTTCGCGGAAAGGGTTGCGAGCATTGCAATTTTACTGGATTTTATGGGCGTACAGCAATATATGAGGTGCTTTTGGTAAACGAGAAAATAAAGGAATTGGTTTTAAACCGGTCTTCAGCCAGCCAGATAAAGAAGGCAGCAATATCAGCTCAAATGCATACGCTGCTGGAGGACGGTTGGCATAAGATAATTGTTGGCGTTACTACCCCTCAAGAGGTAATGAAAGTTACCTCCTCTGAGGATTATGCCCATTCAGAAAAAGAGGAAGTTGTTAGCAAAAATGAGCCAATAGCTAGCATTAAAGAACAAGATGATCGCAGGGCCTATAGCCGGTTAGTGACCGGAATACATATACGTTATAAAATATTTAAATCTCATGATGAATTATTAAAACGGGGTTATACTCCCGAGCGCCTCAGCGTGACTAAGAATATCAGCGCAGGAGGCCTACTTTTTGTTTCTGGACAGGCAATTCCAGTAGGTGCGGTCCTAGAATTAATCATTGAGCTGCCCAGCGGCGAGGAACTGATAGAGTGTTTAGGTCGCGTATTAAGAGTAAAGGAAATCGAGGAAAACAAAAGCTATGATATTGCGGTTTGCTTCTTGGATATAACCAGTGCCCAGCGGGCAAAGCTTGATAAATATGTACAGAATAAACTTCAGGAGTAACCAAAATGCCAAGCTATAAATATCGCGCTAAAAAAGGACCTGATTCTACTATCGAGGGAAATATTGAAGCCAAAAATAAAGAGGAGGCAATTGAGAAGCTAAACCAGATGAACTATATCCCGGTGCGGGTTGAAGAGTTCGTATCCAGAGCGCAAAGCATATCTTCCTTAAAGGTTACCGGTAGGGTAAGGTCAGGCGAGATTACTGTTTTCAGCCGGCAATTATCCAGCCTGATAAAATCAGGGGTTCCCATATTGCGCGCGATTAATATAATCTCTGAGCAATCAGAAAACCCGCATTTTAAGAATATCCTCAGCAACATCCATAATCAGATAAGAGACGGTAAGGCCTTTTCTACTGCCTTAATGAGTTATCCTGGAATATTTTCCCAATTTTATATTTCTATGATTCGTACCGGAGAAGACAGCGGTACATTACAAGAAGTGCTTTTAAGGATTACCGATTATCGCCAGCAGCAAGAAGAATTTCTATCTAAGATTCGTACTGCCTTAGCCTATCCTATACTTATGGCAATTGTAGGAATTGCCACAATCATCTTTATGCTTATTTATGTAATGCCCCGACTTATGCAGATTTTTGTTAACCTCGGACAAGAGTTGCCTTTACCCACCAGGATTTTAATTACTATAAGCAACTGGTTTCAACAGCATTGGTTCTGGATAATATTAGGGGTGGTGATTTTTCTGGTTGTTCTTAAGCAGCAGGCAAAGGCAGAGGGCCTACAACTGGCTACCAGTAGATTCAGATTGCATCTGCCTATATTCGGCGAATTTAGTCTTAAGTCAGAACTTGCCCGTTTTAGCCGCAGTTTAGAGTTATTAATCAGGAGTGGGCTACCGATATTAAAGGCAATCCAGGTAAGTATCCCTATTTTGAGAAACCAGGTAATTAAGCTTCACCTGCTACAGAGTTATCAAGAATTAGAGCAAGGCGGTTCATTCGGCAAGAGTCTAAAAAAGGCAAAATTATTTCCTGCCTTTATGACCAATCTGATTAGCGTAGGTGAGGAGTCAGGCAGATTGGAGGAGGCATTGGCTGAGGTTGCCCGCACCTATGAAAAGGACATTGATGATACAATAAAGGTAATGACCTCACTGCTTGAGCCAATGATGATTCTGGTGATGGGCCTGGTAGTTGGTTTTATTGTTGTGGCTATGCTCCTGCCGATATTCCAGATTAATGTTATGGCCAGATGAGAGAAAAATTAAAAGTTAGAAACCTTTCAATATTACCAAGTGTTATAATTTTGCTGTGTGTGAATATAGCTATTGCACAAGAGTGGAAAGAATTAAAGGGGAGCCATTTTATCGTCTATTTTACTCAAGATAAAAATTTTGCTAGCGATGTGTTGCGTAAAGCAGAGAAAGACTATGACCGCATTGCTTCAGACCTTGGCTATGCGCGTTACTCCAATTTCTGGACCTGGTCTAATCGAGTAAAGATATATATCCATCCAGACCATGCCTCTTATCTTAGGGCAGCAAATCAACCTGAATGGTCAGAGGGAATGGCTGATTACTTAACTAAAGAGATTCTTAGCTATTCGGGAAGTAGCGATTTCCTAAATTCAGTACTTCCTCATGAGATTGCCCATTTGATCTTCCGGGATTTTGTCGGGTTTAAGGGCGAGGTACCTCTTTGGCTGGATGAAGGAGTAGCTCAATGGGAAGAGCAAGTAAATAGGGACTGGATTAAAATGGTAATGAGTGAAAATCTAAAGAAAAAAGCATTACTCTCCTTAGAGGACATGATGGATTTAGATGTTCGTTTAGTTAAGCAAAGCGATAAATTGCATCTACGTACAACGTGTATTGATGGTAAACACGGGTTTTTGATATTAGATGGAGACAATTTGGTAAATTTGTATTACCTTCAAGCAGCTTCATTGGTCGGTTTTTTAATCGAGCAATACGGCACAGATAAGTTTACTAACTTCTGTCGCGAATTACGTGATGGAAAGAATTTAGAAGGAGCGTTGCGCTCTGTCTACACTACTGGCATATCGAGTATTGAAGAGTTAGAAGGTAAATGGGTGCAGTATTTAAAGGAGGAGTAATTAAGATGAAAGATAAATTGGGGTTTACCCTTATTGAACTTATGCTGGTGGTAATCATCATTGGTGCCTTGGTGGCAATGGTGATGCCGCGCCTGACCGGTAGAGGTGAGCAGGCAAGAATCGCAGCTGCTGCTGCGGATATCAATGCTAATATTGCCACTGCCTTAAAACTCTATGAGTTAGATAACGGCGCTTTTCCTAGTACTGAGGAGGGATTAGGTGCTTTATTGACTCAACCCGGTTCAGTAAGAAACTGGAATGGCCCATACTTAGAAAGAAAGCCAATTGATCCCTGGGGCAGAGAATATAAATACAAGTGTCCGGGAACGCATCGCTCTGCTGATTATGACCTTTATTCTTTAGGCAGGGATGGGACAGAGAGCGAGGATGATGTCACTAACTGGGAATGATTGCGTCTTGCGTCGTGCGTTATGCGTCGTGAGTAAAGCGCAAAGCGCAGAGCGCAAAGCGCAGAGCGCGTTTACATTAGTTGAGATAATGGTAGCCACCGCGGTTTTATCCTTAGGCCTGGTGATGATTTACCAGGCATTTTTTATTTCCCTGGATACATTTGATTATTACCTGAATCATCTGAATGCTCAATTATGGCTGGATGAGATGATTTGGCAGATGCAGGATGATTTTCGACAGTCCGGATTTTTTAGTCCCCGGCAGACTTCCGGAGGATTTACAGTCGGGAATAGGAATTTTGCTTGGAATATGAATTATGGCTTGATTGAGCCAGAAGAATTATATCAGCTCAGCTTAAGTACTTCTTGGCAGCAGGGCTCGCGCAGGATTAGGCTGTTGAGGACAGCTTATATATCTAACTATGTTCAGGAGGAGTAATACTAATAATCTAGGGTTTACCCCGTTAGACCTAGGCACCCAACTGACGAGGTCAAAAGGAGGTCTAAGGGGGTTTACCCTGATTGAGTTGCTGGTTGTACTGGCAATGTTTTCAATAATTGGGCTGGCAATCTTTACTACACTGAACAATGGTATAAAAATATGGCAGCGACTAAATCAGACAGTCGGGCAGGAAGATATCAATATCTTCTTTGAGCGGATTGCCAGGGAATTGCGAAATACCTTTGCATTCAACACAATTAGATTCTCGGGTGAGAATCATCAGATTGCCTTTGCCACTTTCCTTACTGCGCCGGGAGTAAGTCAACCTCAACAGTCGGGAATCGGCCAAGTGGTTTACTATTACGATAGAGCAAATAAGCAGTTAATCAAAGAGCAAAGAAATTATAGCCAGCTTTATAAGGGTGATAGTGGGGCTAAACAGGAATTATTAAAACAAATTAATTCTCTGGAATTTAGCTATTATTATTATGATCAAGAATCAAGGGAATACCTTTGGTTACCGGTATGGCAGGATGATTATGTACCTCAAGCAGTGAGAATCAAATTAGAATTTGATGATGGTAAACAGCTTAAGAATATTACGCGTAGCATTGATTTACCCCTTGCGCAATCTCAGGGGTAATTCTTTGTCTAATTCTAAGAGTTGCCATATTCAGCAACCCCGAATTACCTGGCAAGTTTCGGGCAGTGTATTATTTATCGCTCTTTGGTCATTATGTTTGCTAACTGTATTTGCCGTATATTTGGCTAATGGGGTAAGGAGTAAGATTACATTGATTGAGCGGCTTAACAGCCGTGACAGCCTGCATTTTATTGCTCAGGCAGGGGTTAAGCAGGCAATTACCGAACTGAGAAGACAGGAAGATGCTGGGTTTGATTGCCTAAACCAAGCCTGGAGCAATAATCCTCAAGTATTTGGGGAAATTAGTATTGGTTTGGGAAAGTATAGCGTTGGTTATAACTATATAAATCAATCAGGAAAAATGGAAACCAGGTACGGTTTAATTGATGAAGAAAGAAAACTAAATTTAAATCAGGCGGAATTGGGGAATATTCAGCGCTTGATTATGATTGTAACTGGTATGTCAGAGACAGAGGCACTCACCCTGGCAGCCTCAATTGTTGATTGGCGGGACAGGGATAATGATGTATCAATTCCCTCAGGTAGCGCTGAAGACAGTTATTACCAGAATCTATCATTTCCCTATGAAGCCAAGGATGCTCAGTTTGAGGTTTTTGATGAGTTACTTCTGGTTAAAGGGATGCATCGAGAAGTTCTTGAAAAATTAAGAAATTATATTACTATTTATAGTAACCATAAGATAAATATCAATACTGCACCAGCAGAGGTTTTGCTTGCTTTGAATTTAGGGACTAACTTGGTAAGTCAGATTATCTCTTTTCGCTGTGGTGAGGATGGGGTTGAGTCAACCGGCGACGATAATGTTTTTACTTCGCTTTCGGAGATTACAATCAAGCTCAATGCCTTTACCCAGTTATCTGAACAGGAATTAGCTCGATTAGGCAATTTGATTTCCTCGGGATTGATATCAGTTAGCTCCAGTAATTTTATGGCCAGGGCAGCAGCGCTTTTAGGCAAACGGGAATTAGAGATTATCTGCGTATTTAACCGAAAGGGAGAAATCTTGTCTTGGAGGGAAGGTTAAGATTTATGCTTGTAAGTAAAGACCTGGTGGCAATTGATATCAGCGGCTTTGATTTAAAAATCGCTCAGATGAGCCTTTCTCCAACCAAGAGAGAAATCCTTGACTTTGCTACCCAGGATATTGAGAATCTGTCTGAAGAGGATATTGCCAAGGCGATTAAGCAAACATTGAAAAAATTTCAGATTTCCCGACCCCGGGTTTTAGCGGTCATCCCTTCGTTTTTGACTATAACCAAAAATATTGAAATCCCTTCGCGCAACCCCGAAGAGATAAAAGAGATTATAAATCTGCAAGCCTCTCGGCATACCCCCTATTCAAGAGACGAAATAATTATTGATTATGTAAATATCGGAACTTATAAGCAGAATTACAGTAAGGTTCTTTTGGTTATCGCAACGCGTAGCCTTATCCGCAGGCAGTTAGAGATTTTGGATAAGGCCCAATTATCAGTTGAGCGTATGCTCTTTGCACCTGAGGGCACCAGCTATATCCTCTCAAAAAGCTTAAAACTCAGCCATCTTGATTCTCCGGTAGGCATCATCCATATTGACCAGGGCTTTACTGATTTTATCATCAGTTATATGGATAAGGTAATATTCATTCGTAATATTCCTATCGGTACACAACACTTATTGGAAGAGAAAGAGAAATACGAACCTAAATTTGTCGGCGAGGTGAGAAAATCATTGGAAGCCTATACTGGTGAGGATATTGAAAGGGTCCCTAAGCGATTCCTGTTTACCGGGGCAATTGATAAACTCAAGCATCTGACTGATATCCTAAACAGCAATTTACGGATTCAAGCCGAAAGCCTGATTTATTCAGAGCATCTGTCGCTTTCTCAAAAGGCAACTCAGGCTACTTCTATGAATAATAATTTATCCTTTTTAAATGCCGCTGCCTGCCTGCTTGCTAATGAGGAGATAAAGCTTGATTTGGTTCCTGAAGAGATGAAATTAGAGAAGAGTTTAAAACAAAGGGGCAGGGAGATTATCAAGGCAGGGATTTTGGCAATGGCTGCCTTTGTCTTAATCTATTGCACACTAATTAGCCGGGTTTATATTAAGAGCAGTTATTTTAGAAATCTCTCCTCTCGTTATGCTTCAATACATAATGAGGCAGAGGAGCTTGAGGAGAGTTTTAAGAAAAATCAAACCATCAGTAATGTCCTCTCAGCGCGCGGTTTTTCCTTAGAGGTTTTGACTGAAATTTATGATGCCTTACCTCTAGATATTGAAATAAGCTATCTTAAATTTGATAATAAGGGGTCTTTTTCGGTTGAGGGGACTGCCGAATCTATGGCTTCGGTTTTTTCTTTTGTTGATAGCTTGGGGGAATCTCCTTATTTTAATAAGGTAGAGACACGCTACACTAGAAAAAGGAAGAGGGGCGAGAAGGATGTAGCTGATTTCGCTCTGATTTGCACACTCGATGATCGATATTAAAAAATTTTATACATTTGTTTCGCATTTATCCAAAAGAGAAAGGATTATCTTCTATGTGGCGGTGGGAGTGGTGTCACTAATCATTCTTGACCGCCTGATAATTTATCCGGTCCTTTCAAAAATGCGGTCTCTGGATGAAGAGATTGAACAGGAAAAATTAAACATAAAAAGGGACTTGCATATATTGGCACAGAAAGAAAGGATAATTCAAGAGAGGAAAAAGTATGCAGCATATTCTATCCAAGACCTCTCTACCGAAGAGGTAACTACCTTACTGCTCAAGGAAATCGGAAATCTGGCAAATAAAACCTCAGTCTATCTGGTTGATATAAAGCCTACCGGCATAAAGGAAGAGGATGTATACAGAAAATACCTGGTAAACTTAACCTGTGAGGCACAGATGGAGCAGATTATTAGTTTCATGTACAGCATTGAGGACTCCAATAGTTTATTGAAGATTGAGCAATACAATATTAGCCCAAAGTCAGAAGGCTCAAGCATTGCCCGATGTAGCATGGTAGTTTCTAAGACCGCCATTCCTTAAAACAGCCCGCCTTTTTTGAAAAAATTTACCCCTTTTAGCCTCAAGAAAAACCGATAAATTATTTGATAAAAAGCCTTGACAAAACTGTTAATATATGCTAATATTTTAGTTAGCTAAGCAAATATTTAGTACAATTAATTATTTTAAGATGATCTCAAACGGGAGGTAGATATGCAAAGGGCTAAGGTTATTGCTGAGGAGATTTCTTGGCTAGTGCCAAAGTTATTAAGGGGCTTGCGGGCCGGATTCATGGCAGCTCCGCACGTGACCACTTCACAGATGGTTACCTTAATGCGGATTTATGAGAAGACAACTACCAGAGTAGGCTCCTTAAGCAAGGAGATGCGGGTTTCTGCACCTACAATTACTGGAGTGATTGACCGGTTGGTGCGCAATGGATATTTGAAGCGCGCGCATGACAAGAAAGATCGCCGGGCAGTTAATGTTGAGCTCACTGATAAGGGAAAGAATTTAGTTGAGCAAATGCTTTCTGAGATTAAACAAAGGTGGTATCGGATTTTAATCCATTTAAGCCAAGAGGAGAGAGAGAACTATTTGAGGATCTTAAGACGGATTGTTGAAGTTCTCACCAAAGAATATGTATAGAAAGGTACTTTTTATTTTTATCTTCCTGAGCTTTGCTTTGTCTGCATCCTCTGTAGAGGAACATATTATCCCCTCGGTTAAAGATTCCGAATCTCCGGGAGGTCAGAAAAACTCCCCTGAAGGGGTTTACCCGGTTAGAAACTCTGGTTTATCCAAAGACGAAGATATTGTTTCTGGCGGGGTTTATTTAACATTAGAAGAGGTTTGTCAACTGGCTCTGAACAATAACTTTGATATCCAATTAGCGCAATTCGATGCGCAATTTAAGCAAACCGATTTAGATAGCGCAAGGTCAGTATATGATACACTTATTGAGGTTGGGACTAATTTTAAAGATGACCGCAAGAAAACTGTTTCTAGTTTAACTGGAACCAGTCAAGAGGCGCGTAATTATAATTTTGCAGTTTCCCAGAAGCTGCCTACAGGCACTACATTAGGCGCAGGCTTTAACCACCAGCGCTCCTGGACTGATTCTGCTTATGTGGCAGTTAATCCGGCCCATGATGCCCAAGCAGAATTAACCCTAAAACAGGAGTTGGGCAGGAATTTCTTTGGCATCCAAGACCGCTCCAAAATCAAAATTAGTAAGATTGATATCGAGAATGCCCAATATACCTCCCTGGATAAGATTGAACAGACCCTATCAGAGGTTCAGAAAACCTATTGGAAGATTGCCCAATATCTAAATCTGCTGGGGATTAGGCAGGATATGCTGCTTGAGGCAAAGCAGCTTTTCCAGATTAACCAAGAAAAATTGAAAAAAGGGATTATTGAAAAACCGCAACTACTTGCCTCAGAGGCCAATCTTAGACAAAAGGAGATTGATTTAATCCTGGTTAAGAATGAACTCCAGTTTCACATAAATGAGTTAAGGCTCT
The DNA here is from genome assembly GCA_050122705.1 of Candidatus Omnitrophota bacterium. GTDB lineage: Bacteria > Omnitrophota > Gorgyraeia > Gygaellales > JAHJCI01 > JASFIK01. The sequence continues at coordinate 10,421 of JASFIK010000018.1, forward strand.
TGTTAAATCTGGATAATCTGGATGAGATAGTTTTGCCTGCGCAGAGCCTTGATTTCACCGGCCAGCAAATTGAGTTGAGCCAGTCGCTAAAGTCGGCATTCCAGTACCGTAGAGACTACTTTTTAGCTGAGAATGAGATTAAAGCCAAGAAAATAAAATTGGTTATGCAAAAGAATAATCTCTGGCCAGAAATAAATCTTGAGGCCTCAGTAACCAGGAATGGCCTGGATAATCATTTCTCGCAAGCCATACAGGATATCAGCTCAGAAGATAACCCCGAGTATTTCTTGGGGTTAAAAATAAAATTCCCCTTACAGAATAGGCAGGCAAAATCTGAATTTAATAAAGCAAAGATTGAACAGGCAAAGGCACTACTGGAATTAAAAAAAATCGAGCGCCAGATTCTGGTTGAGATAAAGGATGGGGTAAGAAACTGCCAAGTTTTAGAACAACGGGCGCTCAAGCAGAATAATGTGGTCAGATTACAAGAGGAAAAATTAGCCGCAGAACTCAAGGCTTATCAGTATGGCCGCTCAGACACTGACACAGTTATTCGCTATCAGGATGATCTGCTCTCAAGTAAAATTCTTTACGCACAAGCCTTGTTTGATTATAAACAGTCTCTAATTGAGCTTGCCTTGAAGGAGAATATTTTGCTTGGCCATTTCTGGAAGGATGAATTATGAAGGCATTAGCTAACTTTTCAGTTAAGCATTCACTGTTTGTGAATTTATTGTCTGCATTTTTAGTAATTGCCGGCCTTTTTTCTATGTTCCGTTTAAGGAGAGAGGCATTTCCGGAGGTGTCCTTTGATGTAGTTAATGTATCCACGATTTATAAGGGAGCCACACCCGAAGAAGTAGAAAGGCTGGTGACTACTCCCTTAGAGAATGAATTAAAAGAAGTTGATAACATAGAAGAGATGAGCTCTATCTCCAGCGAGAGCCTTTCAACCATTGTTTTGAGGATGAATCCAGATGTCAAGGATAAAAGAAAGGTAGTCGATGATATTCAAAAGGCAGTAGATAGAGTAACTGAATTACCTCAGGATAGCGAGGAGCCGCTGGTAACCGAGATAACCTCAAAAGAAATACCGGTGATAATAGTTTCCCTGAGTGGTGATTTACCAGAATTAGAGTTACAACAATATGCTGAGAGTTTAGAGGATGAGTTTATTGATATTAGCGGAGTAGCCTCAGTTAAGAGAAGGGGCTATAGAGATAGGGAATTCTGGATTCAGTCAGATTTAGAAAAGATGAAGGAGTATTATGTTTCCTTTGACGAGATTGTAGATAGCCTCAGACGAAGGAACGTGGGTTTGCCGGGGGGCAAGATTGAGACGCCTCAAACAGTATTCAATGTAAAGACTACTGGTGAATTTTATACAAAAGAGGAGATTGAAAATGTGGTTATTCGCTCTAATACCGAGGGCAATCTCTTAAGAATAAAAGATGTTGCAGAGGTTATTGATACCTTTGAGGAAGAAAATATTATTAACAAAACTGAGAAAACCCGCGCCATATCTTTAATCGTAGTAAAAAGGGAAAAGGGCGATGCAATTAAAATAGTCGGCGATGTACATAAGACAATCGAGCTCTTTAAAAATAAGGCGCCTGATGAATTAAACCTAAAGACCTTTTATGATTTGTCATTTTATATAAAAAGAAGACTCAATGTTCTTCGTTCAAACGGTATATTTGCGATTACCTTTGTAGTGGCGGCGCTATTTCTGTTTCTGCATCCTCGGCCGGCTCTATTCACTGCTTTCGGCATTCCCATCGCATTGCTTACTACCTTTTGGGTAATGGATTTATCCGGTATGAGCATTAATCTGATTAGTATGTTCGGTCTGATTGTTGTCTTAGGCATGCTGGTAGACGACGGCATCATTATCTCAGAAAACGTTTATCGCTATGTAGAGGGGGGTATGCCACCCAGAGAAGCAGCGATTAAAGGAACTAGCGAGGTAATTGCTCCGGTTTTTGCTACGGTTCTTACCACTATAGCTGCTTTTTCGCCACTCATGTTTATGACTGGGCTAATCGGTAAATTCATTTCCCAGATTCCCAAGGTTGTGTGCATTGCCTTAGGTGCTTCATTAATCGAAGCATTTATCATACTTCCTTCACATTTAGCAGACTTTACCCGGCCCATAGCCCATCATCCGGATAAACAAGATAAACATACAGCTAAGTCCCCCTGGCTTATAGGAGTAATTAAGCGATACGAAGCCTTATTGATCAGGGCCCTGAGGAATAGATATAAGGTTTGCGCAGGGATATTTTTATTATTTATAATAGCGATTGCCGTCGCTAAGTTCTTTATGCCCTTTATTTTATTTAGCGGCAGAGGGGTTGAGCAATTTATGATTCGTGCAGAAAGCAAAGTGGGAACCCCTCTGGATAAGATGAATAAATTTATGGCGCCTGTAGAGGATTTAGTTGCCGGCATTCCTAAGCAATATGTGGATACCTATGAAACTCAAGTTGGTATATTAGAGGAAGAAAGGGGGTTTGATCCTGATGTAAGGCGGGCAAGCAACCTTGCTCAGATTAATGTTTATCTAACCCCCAGTCAAGTAAGGAAGAAAACTGCTGAGGAAATTGTTGATCAGTACAGGCCTGAGTTAAAAAAGATAACTGGATTCGAGAAACTATATTTTAGAGAGTTTAGAGAAGGGCCTCCGGTGGGAAAGCCAATATATGCCAGGATCAGAGGCGAGGATTATAATGTGATAAATGATATTGTATCCCAGGTTAAAGATTATCTGAATTCGCAAGAAGGGATTCTTGATATTACCGATAGCTATGATTTGGGAGATAAGGAATTCCATGTTGTGGTTAACCAGGAATCAGCCAGTAGCTCTTATTTAGATATAGGTCAGATTGCTCAATCAGTGCGTAATGCATTTGAGGGAAGGGTGGCTACTTCTATAAAGCCTACCAAAGCAGAGGAGGAAATAGCTGTACGGGTTCGCCTGCCAGAATACCAGAGGAATCAATTGGATATTTTTGATAATTTAGTTATTGCCAATCAATTTGGTAACCTTATTCCCTTAAACACAGTTGCTTCGGTCAAAGAAACTCAAGGGTTGCGTTCAGTAAGGCATTTGGATGGCAAGAGATTTGTCTCGGTTAGTGCTGAGGTTGATAATCAAAAGATGACTTCAGCAAAAGCCAATCAATTACTTAAGAATAAGTTTAAGAATATAAGTATTGACCATCCGGGATATACCATTAGGTATGGCGGGGAAGAAGAGGAGACTCAGAAATCTATGCGCAGTTTATTTTCCGCATTTCTCCTGGCATTCCTTTTAATCTTTCTTATCCTGGCAACCCAGTTTAATTCCCTGGTTCAGCCATTTGTAGTAATGCTGACTATACCCTTTGGTTTAATCGGGGTAGTATTTGCTCTCTTAATTCACGGTGAGCCATTCAGCTTCTTTGCAATTTTAGGATTGGTTGGTCTGGTAGGTATAGTGGTTAATGATTCCATTGTGCTGATGGATTTTATAAATAAATTGCGTGCTCAAGGTGTCTCAAGGAAAAACTCAATTATCCAAGCCGGAAAGTTAAGATTTAGGCCGGTTATTCTTACCACCTTGACTACGGTTGCCGGGATTAGTACTGTGGCTTATGGCATAGGCGGCCGCGATCCCTTTCTGCAGCCGATGGCTCTAACTATTTCCTGGGGATTAACCTTTGCCACTGGCCTGACCCTGATTATCATTCCCTGTATTTATGCCATAGTTGATGATATAACTGAAAAGATTATTCATCACCCAACCGTATACAAAAAATTAAATAATTTCCATAATCCCCGGCGGTAAGTGTTCTTTTAAATAATTCTTGACAGGAATAGAAAATAGATTATAATAATTTTAGCTGCTTGGAAATGGCAACGCTGATGAGGTTTATGGTAAGATTAAGTGAGTAATGCGTAATAAAGATAATAAACATTGAAGATAACAGCCGTAAGAAAGCTTTGCTTACGGCTTTTTTGTTTTAACCAGCAAGTTTTGAAAGGAGGCAGGAAGTAAAGAAATGGCAAAAGGAACAGTAAAATGGTTTAGTAACCAGAAGGGTTATGGTTTTATTGCCACTGAGAACGGTAAGGATGTATTCGTACACCATACTGCAATTAAGGGAGAAGGCTATAAGACTTTGCAGGAAGGCCAAGCAGTTGAATTTGACGTTATTCAAGGTCCCAAGGGAGAGCAAGCTTCAAACGTAGTT
>JASFIK010000019.1:0-14355 GCA_050122705.1 Candidatus Omnitrophota bacterium
TACCAGTTGGCTGTTGAATACTCAGATAAAGCACAGGAACTCGGGTTTGATAACCCTGCGCTGAGAGAGGCGCTTAAACCATATAATGAAAAGGGGGTGTTAATCAAATGAAAAGAGTAATTTTTTTAGCAATAGCAGTATTTATTGTATTTTTTGTTTTTAATCTTGCTTATGGTCAGGATAAAGAGATTATCCAAGAGCTAAATGAAGCGATTGTCGAAGAGCAGGCACAAGAGGTTAAGGAGGAGCAAAGTCAGGAAGTCACAGCGGAACAAACAGAGTCAGCAGAGCAAAAACAAATAGATGAAGCCCAAGGGCCAATCTTAGTACTCTACGAAGCAAAGGAGCGTACAAAATCCGCCGTAGCAGTAGAAGCATATCTTATCGACGATATATTTGAGGTTACAGTGATAGCAAAAATGTATGGCACAAAGCCGTTAATTCATAAGGTACTTGTGGTAGGTCCAAAATTGGGCAGGCTCAGTCCTCATGAGCGGCAAACCGTTTATCCCAAAGCTGAAGACCAGGAAGCCTTTTATAAGACCAAAGATATAGAAGGGGGGATAATCAGGCTGAAAAAAAGAGAGAAAGAGAAAAAGCTAAAACAAGGAGCGCTAACCAAGGAATTAGCCAGATTCAAAATACCTACTGATAAAATAGTTGAGAATAAACGCTATCAACTCTGGGTTAAGATTGAGAGTATGCAGAGGGGAGGCAGATTCGAGAGCTTTAAATTCGAATTAAAAGACTTCCCAAAATTATTCTCGCAATAAAGAATGTCTAAGCAGGATGACTGACGGAGCTATAGTTTTAAGATATATTGACCCGGGAACTGGCTTTACTGTCTTTACCTTAGGCGGCTGGCTAATTGCATTCTTGCTTGGCTTTTTTGGGGCGTTTGCAATATTCTTTAGAGCAATATTCAGATTCATAAAAAAGTATAAAAAAAAATTATTACTCATTCTAATAATTATAATTGGTTTAGCCATAACAGGAGTAATGATTATGAATAGAAAAGAGTCCAAATTTGAACACCGGGTGGTTATCCTGGGTTTTGACGGCCTAAGCCCTGAACTTATTGAGCCGATGATGGAGAAGGGCGAACTTCCTAATTTCTCTCGCCTAAAAGAACAAGGGGATTACCAGCAGCTTTATACAACCAATCCGTCGCAGTCTCCGGTTGCCTGGGCTGGTTTTGCAACCGGGCAGAATCCGGGCAAAAACGGCATCTTTGATTTTATTGTAAGAGACCCTAAAACCTATGGCCTTGACCTTTGCCTTTCCAAAATGGAGAAGGGCAAGCCGCAAAGAGTAATAAAAAGTAAATGCTTCTGGCAATACACATCTAAGGAGAAAACCCCGACTATTATAATCACTTGTCCGGTTACCTTTCCGCCGGATAGAGTATATGGTAGAATGCTTTCCGGAATGGGGGTTCCTGATATTTTAGGAACTGAGGGCACCTTTACCTTTTATACCTCAAAACCTATTTCCAAAGATAAGGATATTGGCGGCAAGGTATTTCATATTGATAAATCTCCAGTAATGCTTATGCATCTGATTGGTCCCCGGGTAGCTCATCCTCGCAAAGAGGCTGATAATGTAAAAGTCCCTTTTAAGGTTAGATTACAAGAGGATAAAGAGAGCGTAGTTATAGAATACCAAAGAAACAAATTTCGACTCAAAGTCAAAGAGTGGAGTGATTGGAAGAGGGTAGCCTTTAAGCTGGATTTTTTAAAAAGAGCGTATGGAATATTAAAATTCTATCTGGTTGAGGTTGAGCCTGAGCTAAAACTGTATATAAGCCCGATTAATTTTGATCCGCGTGCGCCATTTTTTCAAATTTCATTTCCTAAAGGCTACAGTAAAATTCTTACACGCGCTATCGGTCTTTACTATACCCAGGGCATGCCTATGCAGACCTGGGCAGTTAATGAAAAGCGAATTACTGAAGCGGCATTCTTAGATGAGGTTAATCAGGTTTTAAAAGAAAAAATAGCCATGCTTGAATTTGAATTAAAACGCTCAAAGAAAGGGGTTTTATTCTGCTATTTTGAGTCACCTGATATTATCCAGCATATGTTCTGGCGCTATATTGACTCTCAGCACCCCCTATATGAAGAAAATGCTCCCCAGGAATACAAGCAAATCATAACCAACTGGTATAAAAAGATGGATAGTATCTTAGGAGATGTTTTAGCAAAGATGAATAAAGACGATACGCTGGTTGTTTTATCTGACCACGGGTTTGACACCTTCAGAAGAACAGTACATGTTAATAGTTGGCTTAAGGAAAATGGTTATCTTAGGCTTAAGAATCCCTATGCTAAATCAGGCTCAGAGCTATTAATGGATATTGATTGGTCGCAAACCCGCGCCTATGCTATTGGCTTTGGGGCAATTTATATTAATCAACAGAACCGGGAGCGGGATGGCATAGTGGGACCCGGTAGGGAAACCGAACTACTCAAAGGAGAGATATCTAGAAAATTAGAGGAATGGATTGATGAAAAATACAATCAGCCTGTAGTAAATAAAGTTTATAGTCGGGAGGAAATTTTCTGGGGAGATTATGCCCAGCAGACGCCAGACCTTTACATCGGATTTAATACAGGATACCGTGCGTCTTGGCAAACCGCAATGGGAGGGGTGCCTGAAAGTTTAATTGAGGATAATCTTAAGAAATGGTCTGGTTCACACCTTTTTGATCCTGGTCTTATACCGGGAATAATATTTTCAAATAAAAAGATAACAAAGGAAAACCCTTCAATTTATGACATTGCCCCTACGGTTTTGGCAATAATTGGTTATGATGATGAAAGATTAAAGACGTGCAATTTTGACGGAAGGCCGTTATTTTGATTTTTAATAAACTAAAAGGAGTAAAGATGCACAGAATTTGGCTAAGTTGTTTGGTTTATTTTTGTATGGTTAGTTTTTGCTGGGCAGCGCCTTGTTATGGCACAAGAATACCAGATAAGCAACAATTTGTTGTCGGATTGCAGACATACTCAGTATTAGAAAGAGACCTCATTGATCAGCATGGTGAAATGAGTAGTTTGCAAAACTTCCTAATTATCTCATACGGAATACTTGATTGGCTTTCCCTTGACCTAAAGGGAGGGGCAGGGAATATTAAGCAGCAGTCTCCTGGGCTTGAGAGGCTTGATTATTCCGCTTACCTGGGTGGTGGATATGGTTTTCGGATGAGGCTTTATGAGCGCGATGAAACCAAGATTGTATTCGGATTTCAGCACATCAGTATTCATCCGCATAAAACTCATAAAAACGGCATTAAGCGCAAAGCAGTTTCTGATGACTGGCAGTTTTCTTTGCTTGCCTCACATGATTTTTCAATAATCACCCCTTATTTGGGAACCAGATGGTCGCGCATGGACTATATTCTTTGGATTAATGGGGAGAGGAGCCGCATAAAATCAGATTTAACCAAGAGTGTAGGATTAATAGTAGGGGCGGATATTCCCATAGGCGATAAGGTCTGGCTTAATCTGGAAGGGAATTTCTTTGATGCTGAAGCATTTGCGGTTAGCTTGAATTTTAATTTTTAACAATCAATGAGAAAGAATTTAGCAAAAAGGAATTATCTGGGCTGGGACACCATACGCTTTTTTAATAAAGTAAGGAGATGGTCTCATCCGCTTTATATAAGGCAACGCATAAGACGAGGCCTTAAGCGGATATCTCCCAAAGATGGACTTAATGCCTTAAGCCTTTCTTTATCCAGTCTGTGCAGTGCAGATTGTATCTTTTGTCCTGATGAGCGCGGGCAAAGAATTAGTACCAAGTTTATGCCATTTGCCTATGTTGAAAAGATAGTAAATGAGATTGCCTCCGGAGATTTTTCTCGATTTCACAATATTGAGGTTATTTCTGTTTCTGCAAATGGAGATGGCTTCCTGAATAAAGAGATTATCAAAATACTGCGGCTGATAAAGAAAAGGGTTCCCCACATCAAGGTAGCCTGCTTTACTAATTTTCGTTCATTTACAAAAGATAAAATTGATATTGTTTTGCGCGAGAAACTGATTGATAATATTGGTTGTAATATTGATGGAGCCAATGCCCAAAATTATTACCAGGTAAAGCGGACGGATTACAAATTAGTTAAAGAACACCTGTTTTACTTTATTAAATTACGCCGAAGGCTATGGCGCGATGTACCGTTGCTTATATCAGCCTTGACCCTTTACGATTATGTTTGGTCAATTCGCAAGGGCTTAAACATCACTCCTCTGAAGACGCCAAACATTGATATGAGTAATATCTGGGATGATTTTGAGCTTATCAAGCAAGAATTTATGCAAATCCTTGACCATCCCAAAGACCATCTCTTAAGGACGCCGGTGCGCGGTTGGGCAGAAAGAAAACAGATTAATCCGGATTCTATTGATTACTCACAGTACACCTGTCCCCTTATGGACAGTATCAGTAGGGCAGCTTTTATTGCTCCGGACGGAACCTGGTATGCCTGTTGCTGGGATGGGAATAACGAACTTGCTTTGGGAAATGTGATTGAGGAATCAATCCATCAGGTTTTTCTAAGCGATAAACGAAAAACTCTACTACAATTCTTAGAGAACCGCGAATTTGGCAAAATCAACGGTCCTTGTGTAACTGTCAATTGTTGCCAGGCACTGAGCTGCAATTAAGATGGCCAAGTATAAAGTTAGCAAATCTATAAGGTTAATCGTCCTGCCAATCGCTGTTTTAATATCTATAGCTATATTGATTAAGCTAATAAACGTAAAAGGCTTTTATTACCAGAGAAAGCCAAATCTGGTTCTTATCTCAATTGATACCTTAAGGGCCGATCACTTAAGTTGCTATGGTTATACAAGGAAAACTAGTCCGCATATTGATGCCTTAGCTAAAGAAGGCGTAATGTTTTTAAATGCAGTCAGTCATTCACCAAAAACCACTCCTTCACATATGTCTATGATGACCTCATTACATCATGAAGTGCATCAGATTCATCAGGTAAATTGGGCATCAGGCGAAAGCGCCAAGCGCCTTAACGATTCTGTACCGACTCTTGCTGAGATCCTCAAAGAACAAGGATATGTTACTGCTGCTTTTACAGGAGGCGGAAATATACATTCCTGCTTTGGTTTTGACAAGGGTTTTGATATCTATACACATAAAAGCCCAATAGATAAAGTGGTTTCTTGGTTAAGCAACAATTACCAACAAAATTTCTTTTTGTTCTTCCATACATATGTGGTTCATGATCCGTATTTACCACCGCCTCCATATAATAGAATGTATGATCCTGATTATAGCGGAGATATAATTGATTCCCAAGAGAGATTAATCAATGTTACAGAGGACTACCGCGAAGTTAACCAGAGTGAAACCAGGAATAGTTTAATTGCTGAGAGTCAGCAGTGGTGGTCTGAACATAATGCTTTCTGGGCATCTGTGGATACAGAATCCTCAAGAGATATTGATTTCCTAAAGGCACTATATGATGGAGCAATATATTTTATGGACGAGACAATGATCAAAGTTTTAATTCAAAAATTAAAAGAATTAAAGGTATACGAAGACACATTAATAGTTTTTACTGCAGACCATGGAGAAGCGTTTGGTGAGCACTATAACTTTTTACATAGAGACCTATTTTGGGAGACATTACACGTACCACTTATAATCGTATATCCAAAAGCAGTTCCTCGGAATATCAAGATTGATCAATTGGTAAGGTTAACTGATATTATGCCTACCATATTTGATATCATTGGGATAAAGCCGGATATATTCATGCAGGGTAAAAGCCTCATGCCTGCTATGCAAGGCGCGAATTTAGCCTTATCCTGCTATAGTTCATATACAAATAAGAAAAGCATAAGGAATAATGAGTACGCCTACATAAAAGAAATAGAATATAGGTATCCCTTGGATGTGTCTGAAGACCAAACAGATGAATACAAATTCATAGATGTAGTGAAGTATGAATTTTTTTATAATCGATTAGAAGACCCTGTAGAGGTAGATAATATAGCAGCTGATAATCTGGAATTGCTAACTGAATTGGAAAAGGATGTATCTACACAGAGCGAGGATTACAAAAGCTTAGCGGAATTTTATACTCCTGGGCAGGGAGAATTACCAGATTTCGATACTTTAGAAAAATTAAAATCACTTGGATATATGTAATGAATAATCGCCCCAGTAGCTCAGATGGATAGAGCACAGGTTTCCTAAACCTGGTGTCGGAGGTTCGAGTCCTCCCTGGGGCACATAAATCCTATAAGGAGGTCGTGAAATGAGATTATTAACATTGGCCTTAATATTGCCTGTTATCATCCTTAACCTGTCTGGCTGTGTGTCTGCGCCAAAAGAGCTTTCAGTAGCACGAGACCTCCGGCCATCGGAAGTCCTTAAGTTTCACGATGTGCCTATCCCAGTTGGTTTTAAAATACTACCAGAGAAGTCATTTATTTTAGAGAGCGTAGGCATGCGTGCCGGGGTATTAAGATATACTGGCAAGGCAAATATAGAGAATGTGGTTAACTTCTATAAGAAGCAGATGCCTGTTTATAACTGGGCTTTGTTAAATGTCTTAGAATACGGTGAGCGCATGCTTAATTATGAGCGCGATAATGAGGGGTGCGTGATTAATATTAAGCCAAGAGGAGCCACGATCGATATTTCTATATCCTTAGCTCCTAAATCCCCGATTCCTGCCCCCAAGCAAAAAATCTTACCTAAAGAGCCAATTGGGGTTGAGCTAAAAAAATAGAAAAATTTTACTTGACAAAACTGGATATATATGCTAAAAAAGGAAAAATTGGATATACCACTAGAGATAGCTTTAATCTCAGGCAGGAAAGGGGGGAGATTTTGGAATCGCCTGAAGTTATTCAAAAATTCTAGTGATATTCATATAAAAGAGAAGATTGCTAGGAAAAATAATAAACTTAACCTAGTTTGTAATATATGGGAATTTTTAAGGAGGTAAATAATATGAGTAAACGCTGGATGTTGATTTTAGCCTTGATGTTTCTCGTAGGCTTAACTTCATATGCCTATGCAGAGACCCAGAATATCAAGGTCAGCGGAGACATTTTATTACGCGGCATAGCCAGAAACAACTTTACTCTGGTTGAGGAAGAAACACTTGCGGGTACACCATATTCAAGGGCCAAACATAAAGTCAAAGGCCTCACCTCAACTGCCCGCGTGCGCGTTGATGCAGACTTAACTGATGATGTCTCTGCAACAATCAGACTTTTAAATGAAAGGTCATGGGGAAGAGAGAATTATATGCATGATACTGATCTTTTGGGTCGGCAGGGAGATGCTGCTGCGGGAAACGCAGAGGTTACTATTGACCTTGCCTACATTACCTTAAAAGAATTTCTCTATTCACCCTTGACCGTAATTGCTGGTCGTCAGGAACTAAGGTATGGTAACGCCCTACTCATTGGCGATTCAGACACAAACCTGTATGCTGATGAATTTGGGGTTCCTATGGACTTAAGTTCCCGAAAGTCATTTGATGCCGTTCGCGGTATCTTGGACTACGACCCACTAACTATTGATTTAATCTATGCCAAGATTGATGAGCATGAGTTATGGTGGTATGATCCGACTCTTAACGCATTCTGGATTGGCGGTATGAATGTAGATTCAGAGAATATTGACCAGGATCTTTACGGTGTTTATGCCCATTATGACTTGGCAGAGAGGAATGCCTTTGTTGAAGGATATTACCTGCTGAAACAGGATAAGGTAACTGTACACGATCCTTATGGCTGGGGATATCCTGATGGTAATGCTGCCAATGATGGTGGACCAGGCAAAGATATTGTTAACACAGTTGGTATTTTAATAGGTGGAGAAATTATCGAAAACCTCACTGGTTCTGTTGAATATGCTCGCCAATTCGGTAAGAAATCCTACCTACTTCACCCGTTTCTGCCACTCACACAGCGCGGAGATTTAAGTGCTTTTGCAGTTCAGGCAAATCTTGATTATGTGTTTGGCGATATGGAAACTACACCAAGCATTGGTGTTGGCTATACTTATCTCTCCGGAGACGATATGCTCTGGACTGGCAAGCAGAGGACCTGGGAACCGATGTTTGAAGACCAGACACCTAATAGCATCGTCAATGCCCTGTTTTATAATACCAACTGCGAGGCATGGCATTTAAGAGGCGCTATGAAACCAAGAGAGGATATGACTGTAAGCGCAGTTCTTGGTTGGTATCGCCTGAACGAAGGTATGAACACTTCAGCAGTAGATGGTCCAGGTATATTTAGCCCCTATGGTGCTTACAAGATAGCTTATGCTTCAGGTGGAAGTAAGGATCTGGGTATGGCTGTTGACTTGGATTTCACCTATGATTATACTGAAGATGTTCAGCTCGGCCTTCACTGGGGTTATTTTGACCCGGGTGACGCATTTGATTATGAACCTGCATCTTATGACATAGAAGAAGCAACCGAGTTAATCGGCTCAATGAAGGTAACCTTCTAAGGTTATCGGTAATGGTAAAAAACCCTCGGGGGAGAAATCCCCTGAGGGTTTTTTATTAACTAAAAAATACCAAACTATAACTTGTTGGTTTTATGTATTTCGCTTCGAGCACGAAACTTTTTGCCGTCTGCTTCGGCTTACTCCTCACTCCGGATAGCCTATATCGGATAGCGTCCTTCGTTTCGTCGTAATTCCTCGCAGACATTTGCCAAAAAGTTTCTAATTGTGCTCTTCGTCAAAATCCATATAACCTTCAACTAACTCTGATGTTACATTTAGCTATAGTTTATCATATGCACCAGCCGTATTATAAGAACCTCCTTACCGGGCAGATGGATGCACCCTGGGTGCGCTTGCATGGAATTAAGGATTATCTGGATATGCTGCTTATCCTAAAGGATTATCCGCAAATGAAGCTTACCTTTAATCTTGCGCCATGCCTTATTGAACAAATTGAGGAGTATGCCCAGGGCTCAGTGCAGGATAAATATCTATCGCTCTCTTATAAGCCGGCAGGGGAGTTGACAGAAGGGGAGAGGCAGTTTATTCTGGATAATTTCTTTTCACTTTATCCGGAATACGGCATTGCCGTTCATCCGCGTTATTATCAATTATATTTAAAAAGACAATCCCAAGAGGAATTTGATACTCAGGATTTGCGCGATTTACAGGCCTGGTTTAATCTAGCCTGGTTTGACCCCTATTTTAGAAATAACCTAACTGAGTTAAAACAGCTGATAGAGAAGGGGAGGTTTTTTACTGAAGAAGAAAAACAGATCTGTTTAGATAAGCAGTCCGAAATCTTAGAAAAAATTATTCCTACCTATCAGGAATTCGCAGCTTCCGGACAGATTGAGGTAATCGCTAATCCTTATTATCATCCAATTTTACCATTGCTTTATAACACCAAGATTGCTAAACAAGCAAACCCCAAGACAGAATTACCCAATACCATATTTAATTTCACTCAAGATGCCGAAACCCAGATTCGAGCTGCTATCAAGTTATATCAGGAGAGATTTGGCAGCAATCCACGCGGAATGTGGCCATCAGAGCAGGCAGTCTCAGAGCACATTTTGGATTTATTTATTCAATCAAAGATAAACTGGATAATCAGTGACGAAGCCATCCTCTTTAAATCACTGGGGAAGAAGAAAAGAACCACCGCTTATTTATACAAGCCTTATCAGTTAAAAAGAAAATCGGGTGAGATTAATATTGTTTTTCGTGACCGCAATCTCTCTGACTTAATCAGCTTTGTTTATCATCGCCAAGATACTAAGCAGGCAGTCGGTGATTTTCTAAACCACCTTAAAAATATAGATAAGCATTTCAAAGAAAAAGATCCGTTAGTTGTAATCGCTTTAGATGGGGAGAATGCCTGGGAATACTATAAGCATGATGGTTGGGATTTTCTAAAACATCTTTATCACAAACTCTCCACATCTGATTTCTTACAGACAACCACTATTTCCGAATACCTTTTAAAATCCCCGCCAAAGGATAACCTGGCCTATCTTAGTCCAGGCTCCTGGGTAGCAGGAAATTTCAATAAATGGATTGGCGCTAAGCCAAAAAACATTGCCTGGGAGTTACTTACTAAGGCAAGGGAGGAATTAGGGCAAATTGCAAACCGCGATACACAGCCCGCGATTAGCGATAAACTGAATTTAGCCTGGAAGCAGGTTTATATTGCCGAGGGCAGTGATTGGTTTTGGTGGTATGGAGATACAGATGATAAAACATTTGATCAGCTTTTCCGCATGCATCTGGGAAACCTCTATCATCTGCTTGATAAGTCTGCCCCTGAGCAACTCAGCAAAAGTATTATCTAAGGACTTAATCTATTGACAGATAATGAGTTTTGTGCTATATAGAAAGCGTGAAGAAGAGTAAAGATGTATATGAGTATCTCGCCAATGTTTATCTCGGTTCCTCTCGCAATAAAAAGAAAAATCACACTCCTCTTAAGCCGTTGTACAAGAACCTGGTTAAGCTCGGCATCACAGTTGTCGGTTGCTTAATCATTGTTCTGACTATGTCTGTTTTTGGAGAGAAACCAATATCCAAGAGTCAGCATGCCCTTATTTTAGAAGATACCATAACCAAATTAGATTATAATTTTGACCAGTCTGATAAGGAATTAGCAATGTTCGACTTAAAAGACATGAATCTTCTTGATTTTAAAACCCTGGACTTTCGTGCCAGAAAGAGTAACTACAAAGATAATTTACATCTGTCGGTTGAGTTCATCAGCGAATTTGCAGAGAGGTCCCAGATTTATATACAACAGATTCCTACCAAATGGCAGGATTTTAAAATTGACCTTGCTCAATTCAGCAATATCACAGATTGGTCGCGCATGCGCCAGCTTTTATTTGTGCTTGAGGAATGGAACGCACAAGAAAAAAAGGGTACAGTTTATATTGATAACATTTGTTTTTTAAAATAAAACCAGGAGGTTAGAAATGCGAGTTATTGGGATTACTAATCAAAAGGGGGGATGTGGTAAAACCACAACCGCAATCAATCTGGCAGCGTGTCTGGCAATGAATAACCGCAGGGTCTTGTTAATTGACATGGACCCTCAGGCGCATGCAACCCTGGGCCTAAATGTAACAGCCAAATTCAGTATTTATAATGTCCTATCCAAATTAACTGACAAAAAGGTAAAGTTAACCGATGCAATCGTTGGTGTATCAAAGAATCTTCATATGGTACCCTCGGGGATTGTTTTGAGCACATTGGAGCAGGAATTATCAGGAGAGATCGGCAGGGAATCCTGCCTTCTTGATACCCTGAATGAATTTAATCTTGATTATGATTACCTGCTTATTGACTGTCCGCCTAATTTGGGGATCTTAACCATAAATTCAATAAGGGCAAGCACTGAGCTGATTATTCCTACTGAGGCAAGTCGATTTTCGCTGGAGGGAATCGATCAACTCATTGAGATTATTGACTTAATTCAAAGTCGGCTAAATCATAAGACTAAATACCGAATCCTGGTGGGTAGTTTTGATTCGCGGCTGGCCCATTCCTTTGATATGCTTAAAAAAATAAAGGAAAAATTTTCTGCTAATATGTTTAGCACTATTATCCATATTAATGTTAAGCTAAAGGAGGCACAGAATCAAGGTAGCCACATTATGAGCTATAATAAGTACTCTCGTGGAGCAAAGGATTACTTTAGTTTAAGCCGCGAGATTATTACACAAGAGACAATGGCCGAAGAGCCAGTTACTTTACCTGCCCAGGAAAGGCCCCAGGAGAAGGTTCAGGAAATGGTTCAGGAGGAGATCGAAGCCAGGATTAGAGAGAGGATCCAGGGGAAAAGATGGGAGGCTAAAGAAGGACAAATCACTGATTTTCCCGAAGTAACCTTTTCCCTGAGTGAGCCAAAAGCAAGAGAGGTATATTTAGCTGGTGATTTTAATAAATGGCAGGCTAATCAGGAAAGCAGAATGGAATTAAGTCAGGATGGCAGGTGGGTAAAAAGAATGCAGCTTAAGCCAGGAAGCTATAAATATCGCTTTGTAGTTGATGGTGAATGGCGCCATGACCCGGAAAATCAAGTTTCTCAGAAGAACCCCTTTGGCTCCATAGATTCGCTATTAGAGGTTAGGGAGGTGAAAAATGACAGCCAGAAAACTTAAGAAAAGGGCTAAGAAGAGGGTAAAAAAACGCCCAACCAGAAAGAAAAGCACAGTTAAGAGAAGGAGGGTTGTCAGGAGGAGGGTAGCCAAGAAAAGGATAGTTAAAAGGCTCAAGGCACCAACCCGAAAACCAAAGGAGAATATTGTAGGAATAGTAACTCATTACTTCCCAAGGGTAAAAGCAGCAGCTATTAAACTAAAAGCTCCCTTGGCCCTTTGGGATAACCTAAGGATTAAAGGGCATACCACTGACTTCACCCAGACCGTAAGCTCTCTGCAGATAAATAACCAGCCTATAACCAAAGCTAAGCGAGGTCAGGAGATTGGCCTTTTAGTCAGCTCCCGCGTCAGGCGAAATGACCTGGTTTACAAGGCATAGAATGCACTCCCTTTAAAGAGCAGGGGAGGCAAGGAGGGGGGAAGATAAGATGAGGATTATGGAGATTCAAAAAAGGGCAAAAAAGTTAGGCATCAAAGATACCTGGAGATATTCAAAGCGGGACTTGATTAAGACAATTCAGCGCTCAGAAGGCAATTTTGATTGCTTTGCCACAGCTGCGAATTATTGTGACCAACCTGCATGTTTGTGGAGAAAAGACTGCTTAAAAATAAAATAATTTCCGCGCCAATCAGTAATTTTTAAAACACATACCTGACAAATCATCTTAAGTATTTTTTAGCGCCAATTAAGCATTTTTTAGCGCCAAACAATGGTTAAATTTTATCAGTATTAATGAGTAAGTACTCATAATAACCAGGGCGTTAAATTTAGGTAAATCTAAGTAAATTTGCTTTGACGGAGCTTTTTTAGCCCTGAAAATATGAATCCAAAAGGCAGACCAAGAAAATACCGAATTGTTAAAACAGACCCTAGGATTGTAAGGTATAGCCCAAGGGGCAAGCCTGGTAGACCTGATGAAATTGACCTTAAAATGGAGGAATTCGAGGCAATCAGGCTGATCGATTTTTTAGACCTAAAACAGCGAGAAGCAGCCAGGTCAATGAGGGTTTCCCAACAAACCTTTTCCAGGATACTTAGAAGGGCCCGTAGGACACTTTCAGATGCGTTTATTCATGGAAAGATAATCAGGATTCAAGGAGGGACTTACGTATTAAGTACGCGGCAAAATGATCAACCAAAGACTGCAAAGAATCCTGCCAGGAAGTCGATAATTCGTCATAAATAGCAAAAAATTCCCCTTATAGACATTTTTTAGCTTTTATTCGGGCTAACCGTAACTTCCTATAATATATCTTATGTTAACTTCAGTCTCTTGTAAAGAAATATAATTAAGTTATTGCGTTTAAATGGGTTAAATCAGCTCAAATTTCTGCTCCCCAACTCAAGCCCTCAAAACATAATCCCCTTACCTATATTTACTCCCAAATTTACCCGGATTTACCAAATTTTACAATTTTTTACAGAAGATTCCATCGTACGCGCTTACTTTAGCACAGCTTTCTGGTGAGGGTTACTACTGCAGGATATATGGTATCTTCACCATGGCGGGCATTAATTTTATCCATTGCTTTTAGGAGCTCCTCCCTTCTTTTTTGCTCCCTAAATAAGGGCTCATATTGGTCCAAAATCAGGCCGCTACAACTAACCCCAATTGCCCTAATTTTTACCCTTTTTTGGCCTATTTTAGCCATTATTTTAAGGCATCTATGGTAGACCTCATATCCATCATTGATTGCCTGCTCATAGGTCTTCTGAGCCCCAAAATTGCCTATTTCTGGGCCGTTTAGCCAAAGAAATACGGTCTTGGAGACCAGATTTTGCTTCCTTAATCTCTTACCAACCATTTCAGATAATAGCCTTATCCAGGCCCTGATAAACCCGGTATTTTCAGAAGGCTTGGGCAAGGTATAAGAATGACCTATGGACTTGGGTTTTTCATTATCTTCCTGGACCTGAAAGCTCTCATTTGAGTGCAAGGCAGCATAAAGATTCAGCCCATTTTTGCCCAAAATTTGCTCAAGGAAATAGGCTGATTTTTGGTATAAATCCAGGCAGGTTTTAATGCCCAAATCAGTAAAAAGAAGGCCTGTTTTTGCCCCTATTCCGCATAATTTTTGCACCGGAATTTGACCCAAGGTTTGAGCTAAGTTTTTCTCAGTTAGGATAAGTCTGCCATTTGGC
Source organism: Candidatus Omnitrophota bacterium (assembly GCA_050122705.1). GTDB lineage: Bacteria > Omnitrophota > Gorgyraeia > Gygaellales > JAHJCI01 > JASFIK01. The sequence goes on from JASFIK010000019.1 coordinate 14,305, forward strand.
TTGTTGATTTTGGAGGCTAACTTTGCCAGGAGCGAGTTCTTAGCAATGCCT
>JASFIK010000020.1:0-14207 GCA_050122705.1 Candidatus Omnitrophota bacterium
CAGACCCAATCTCCATCCTGACCAGCAACTCGCTGACCCTCTGTGCCTGCATAATTAGGTAAGGAGCTCATGTCTGGCTGTGCTAATTCAGACTCAGGGATATTTGCCCACACCCATCTGCCGTCTTTGCCAATAAAGTACTCTCCGTTGTAAGCCCCTGGGCGATTAGGCAGTGAACTCATATCCGGAGTTATATCCGCAATAGCATCTTCATCAGTTACTAACCAAACCCAATAGCCTCCCTTGCCAGGAATTCTCTCTCCCTTATAATCTCCTGCACGATTAGGCAGTGAATCCATATCTGCATCGACAAATAATAATTGCTCTAACACGTCCTGCAATGCCTGCTTCAGTTCAATAAGATTATCTTCTGCTTGCTTAATCTGCCAGATGATATAATCCAGATTTCCCTGGGCAGAGGTCAAATCATTCTGTGCATCAGAAAATCTCAGGTCTCTTATAAGAAGGGGATAATCATCAGAAGTAAGTGTCCTCTGCTGAACCATAATTTGCTCAAGGTCAAAACCAGTTCCTTCTACTCTTAAGGTAAATGGATTATCGCCGTATTTGGCAAGGTAATAATATTCCATGCCTGCCAAAGATATCTTTCCAAACGGCGTATTCCATTCATGACCAGTATCTGCATTCTCTTTGGTTGCATAAGGCAAGGTGCCTTTATATAACATCATTTCTAATTGCTCTAAGTAATAATTGGCTCTTTGTGAATCACCGGCAATCTGATAAGCAATTGCCATTTGCGCAGTCCATTCTGAGCTAATCATATCTTTCTGGTCATCAAAATCAAAACCAGTTACCTGCTCAACCTGCGTTCCGCTGGGCATTACATAATCTACAGTAGTAGCTGCCTTCTCTACGCTCACCGCTAAAAGCCGCTCTACATCCACGCCCATCTGCCCCAATCCCTTAACCCCAAAAGCCATAACTGCCATAGCCTGGACATCAGTGGCAAAAATTGTATCTGACTCATACATAATATTGCCTTGCGCATCAAATTCTGCTTTTATCCCTCGGTTAAATACACCGGTTTCTGGATTGTAAGCATCTTCTATCCAATTGTATATCTGCTCGCTAATCCGGCTATATCTTTGCTCTCCAGTAACTTCGTATAACATCTTAAAGAATACATATGCATCAATATTCTGCTCAGTAGAAAGCCTCCAGACTCCTGGGCTGGCGCGAATCCCACCATCCTCATTCTGTAATTTTGCCAACCACTCACCGATGGATTCAGCAAGTGCTAAATAAGTATCATCTCTGGTTTGCTGACTGTATTGTAATATAGCAATACCTAACCAGGCATTAGGACCGGCTTCATATTTATATTCTGTAATCTGGCCTGTTTTGACTCCGTAGGCACTGGCAAAGCCATTAAACGGCATCCCCGCTTGCCTCTGGGCATCATATTGAGCTTGATAGAATTCAAGAATTTCCTTCGCACCAGCAAAATCTTCTCCGCGCGCAAATACAATCACGCCCAAGGCCTGGTCATAGGTCATTGCCCAATCAACCAGACGCGCATCTCCACCATGGCTGGCTAAAAGCCCGGTATCGGTTTCCTGAATTAATGTGCCTCGTTCATAAAATTCGGCAATATTTTCTGAATTAGCAAAGTTATAAGCCTGATCCTGCTGAGCATTCATATTCTCCAATAGTTGCTGTGCTGCCTCAATCAGTTCTGGGTCTACTTGGTCTAATTTATACTCAGGATTTGAATTTAATTGATGATCCAACATAGTAGCCTGTGCATAAGCAGGTGCACTCATTGCCGAGAAGAAAAGGCTTGCGGCAATTGCTGAACCAAATACTGCTCCTGCATATTTTGGTTTACTCCGAGAAATAATAACTGAGGTGACTATAAATAAGGCTATTAAACCTAAACTAATTGGGCTTAATAAGAAGCTTAAACCTATGCCTTGGGTAACCAGTAGAGTAATTAAGCCGGCTACTCCTAATGTAATCGGAGCGAACCGAGTGAGGTTAGATAATGAGGCCTCAAATATTAATCCCAGGGCATGTTTAATTGAGGTTAATCTTCCACTGGGAGAATTTCTATTTGTATTTATGCCATCTCTTAAAGATACAAGGCCCTGGATATATTTCTTACCGGCTAAAACTGTATGAATACCAAATCCTATCATCGCTAAACTACCAATGAACCATAATTGAATAGGATTAAACATTGTATGTGTTATTATAAAGCTTAAGCCTGCAAATACTGCTATGCTGGATAATAAACCACCAGCAACCAGTTTCCATTCAACTATCCTGTCCTGGGCAAAGTGCCTTGCAAACACATGAGAAAGGGCATAAAGTGCAACACCCAATCCAAGGCCAACAAGCATTGGTAAGCCGATTAGGTTTACTCCAGGGATTAAATGGCTGAATAATAGTGCGGCGGATATCTGCGCTATTAAACCAAAACTAAATCCGCTAATAACTCTTTGGAATCTCTTTATTGGTACAAAAGGTACCTCCTTAAGAGTCGAGCGATTAATAAGGCAGAGTATTGCGCTTGAAACTAAACCAACCACACCTGCAATTGCTGCTAATACTGGTGCTAAAGAACCTGCTGCCACTACAAATGGAGGTAATGGCATAAACATTATTGAAATAGGCTGAACTATATATTGAACAAGTAACCCAGCCGCACCAATAATCCCCAGGTAACTTAACAGATTTAATATTTGGTTAACCGGGTACTTAAGATGTGCTTTGAGTGTATTGCCTTCATTTATTCCTCTTAAGCGGAGTATAAACTCCTCTTGACTTCTATCGCCTGCTTGAATACGGTTTACAAAAGTGTGGCGCAAGATAAGAGTTACAATTGTAGTAATTATTGCCAATGCCGCTAATCCTAAAACAGGAATCGTTGACAAGCCAGAAACTGCTTCAGGCCCAAATATGCCTGAATCTCCTAACCAGGACCCATTAATCAAACCAAAACCCTGACGCCATAAGAACAGGCCAATAATTGCAGTTGCCGCAGCTGCAATTATAACCGCAGGGGCCTTCAGCTTAGCAACCAAATTTCTCAGTGTAGATTTGTTCTGCCTGTTTGATCCCAATCCTTCTAATGAGACTTTACTACGGTCTTGAATCGGTTTTATAATCTCTTGGCCAATTCTTGCGTAAATATTATTTAATGTCTGTTTATAGACATGCTTAAGGTTTCCTTTATATTCAGCAAAAGTGCTGACTGGGATAAACTGCTGACGCCAATCATAATGTCGCACAAACTCAAATAACTGTCGCCTCATTTCAGTTGCTGTAGAGAGAAATTCTGACCATTGGCTATCCATTATCAGGAGTGCTTTATTCCTTAACTCTTCTAATTCTGCCTGTGATAGAGCCTCTCTTACATCCTTTGGCAAGCCTGCAAAAAGCTTACCTTCTAAGATGCCTTGTCTGAATATCAAGAATTCTAACCAGGTGTTATGGATTAAACTATCAAGTCTGCCTAATTCCCTTATCTGTCTAATCTTCTGCTGAGCAATTCTCTGCCTGAGTATGTTTACAATCTCTATTGTTTTCTTATCAGAAAGCGGTCCCCTAGAAGCCCTTCTGGTTAATATCTTGCTTGCCTCTTCAGCAAGATCCGCGCCATACTCTCTAAATAACCTATCCTCTAATGACCAGAATCCTTCCCAGACTCCTGGATTGCCATTCCTTGCTGTTCGTCCACGGAACTGATAATCAACCAAAAGGTTTTCTTCACAATAAGTAGAGATAGCATAAAGTCCGCCTCTTCTCTTTACTTCCTCTGTTAGACTGATATCAATGCCGCTTCCACCCACAGCAGTAACGATAGTAACCTTATTAGGTCTGCCTGCTTTCTCAATAATCCGATTAACTGCTTCATGCGAAGTTGAATTTAAGGCGGTTACTAAAGAGATTCGTTTTGTGTCTATATGCTTGGCTAATAAATCTCGAAGCTCTTCTGCTTTCTTTGGTGAACCAACCTTAATTAAGAGCGGTCTGCCTTGTTTTGCAATTTCTAATATTCTATTTACCGCAGCTTGAAGACTTTCTTTCTGCGTGGAATATAGGGATGGGCCTTTATCTTCTCGTTGAGTCTTTGTTCCATTATCTATCTGAGATGTTGTCTTTGTGTATATTTCTTTCACCACCGCTTCATCTATAGTTCCGCTGGTGCCTGCAAAACTAAGTATATGAGGTGATTTTAAGAGTTCAGGCAAGGTAATCTGAGCTAAAATCTGTGTTTCAGGATTGACTTTGAGTCCTTCCTTAGCCTCAATTGCTGAATGTAAGCCAAAACTCCATCTTCTTCCTTCTAAGCCTTCCCCAGAAATTGGATCAATAATTATAACTTGACCAAACACACAATAATCCACCCGTTTTTCATAACACTCATGCGCAGTTAGGGCCATCTCAACATATTCTTCTAAATCGCTCTTGCCTAATGCATCTAAATACTTTCTACCTTTAGTAGTTAAATCTACCCTCTTTCTATTTTTATCAACCTTATAATAAGCTGGGTTACTCTTAAAAACTTTCACTGCTAATGTGTTTGCCTCTTTGCGCAGCCGCACTCTCTTTTCTGCATCATGAACTTGCCTGCCTGAAATAATAAAGGGTGTAAGCGCATATTCCTTTAAGGTGTGCGCTTCATCAAATAAGACATACCATTTGCTTGAAATTTGTAACTGCTCATTCTGTGAATAAGCCAGCATATCTCTTAAGTAATCAAAGGCAAATGTAGATATCAATCCATAGATAATATTGGCTTGTGCATACACTTCTTGGCGGGAAACCTCTCGGAACTTACCTATATTAGCATCCCAAATATAACTCCTGTCTTCTCCTGCAAGATATCCAACCTTTACTCCCAATTCAGTAAGCACGCTTGCTGCAGTATGGGCATCCCGATTTGCTAAGAGTTCATTAGCAGTTGCAACAAAGATGCTGTGTTTGGTTTGCCTGCCGCGGAATTCCTTTAATTTCCTATAAGCCGCAAGAATAATACCTAAGGTCTTTCCGCCAGACATCTCTAATTCTACAAATTCTTCTCTTAGAAGCCGCGCTGCTAATTCCTCTTGTGCTGGCCACAATCCCTTATAACCTAGATTCCTCTTTATACTGTCTTCAAATCTTCTCTCGCTATCTTCAAATCTTCTCTCAGGCCACATCTTCAGATCACAGGTGCGTGTTTCATCTCGCATTGCTCTGACTACATGAGCAAACAAGGCGTGGCTAAAGTCATTGGTAAGATTGCTGATCAGGGTGTTTCTTGCCTCTTGTGTCCAGCCCCAAGGATTATCCAGGACTAATCCGCCTACCTCTGGGTATTGGTTCTTCCAGATAACCTGGCGGACTCCCTCAAGCACTCTCTGGTAGCGGTCATATTCCCTGTCTTCAACGCCCTCAGGCATCCTGCGCTTGCTTAGGGAGAACCTTATCTCTCTTTCCCGGCCAGTAAGGCGTCTGTATACCTCATAGGCCATGGCTTTGATAATAGCGATATCATTGTCTGAGAGGGATTGTCTTTGTGCCTTGATGCTCCCCAGGTCATCTTTATTTAGGGTTGGCGAAGGAGCAACAAATATATCATCCAAGAAGTGCCTTGACTCAATAACCGCAGCATTAACTGCTGAGGTGGTTCCGGAAAGACCAGCAGCATTCCTGGCTGCTGCGCTTACAATCAGGCGCAGCATGCTAGGGCTTTTCTCAAGGTCTATCTCTCCGCGGGTCTGGGAGATGAGGTTGTATAGCTCAAGATAGGCAGCTGCCTTTTCTGCAGGCCGCTTAAAATGCCCGTCAATGATCTTGGTGTTATTGGCCCTTACCTGAATCTCCTGGTCATTGTAGGGTGAGATGAAGATTACTAAAACATCCTTGTATCTATCCTTGTAGCGGGCATCCTTCTTTAAGGCATAGAACCAGCCATAGCCTCCCTCAAGGATAACCAGCTTCTCACCGCTGAATACACTTGATAAGCCGCGGATCTGGCGCCTGATAACTATGATTCTTTCGTCCTCAAATACTATCTGGTCAGTCTCAAGGATAGTGCTGGGCCTGTCATCCGCCAAATCAGCCTTTTCAATAACCAGCTCTTCCTCAAAATCAACCATGGCCAGACCCTGCAGCTGATTATTCACCAGGGTGGTAATGATTTTTCCTTCTGCTTCTAACTTCCTTAGGGTATCTCGGTCGCGGAAGTGGTAGGCAACCCCGTCTTTTTCACTGACCCGATCACTTACCCTGGGCTGCCTGGTATGATACAGAATTAATCTGTCAATCAGGTGAGCGTAGCTGCCGCCTGTCTTGGGATTAAAGGCTGCATCCCAAACCGCACCCTTACCAGTGCCTGGGGCAGCTGAGTAAAGCAGGAACTTCTGGGCCAGGTTAAATATGGACTGGGATAAGTCAAAGTCTTCAATGAAGTGGCTTAAGTCATGAACTGACATGGCTTCTATATCTTCGTCAGTGAGACTGAGTAAATCGTACTGCTCTTGTAGATACTCATGTATCTTATCTATGCGGTCATGATTAAGCAGGGGTAGTAATTGTGAGAGCAGGCCAAAATAAGCACTCTCACGGGATAGATATTCTGGCTGGGCTTCTCTGATAAAGTCAATTATGCGCGTCTCAACTACTGGGCCCTTGGATTCAATGCGGGTGCCAAGGATCAGGTAATGCAGATCTGTATCTCTGATGATAAGGTTTGCTTCTTCTTGCCTCTCTTCTTCAGGAGAGCCAAGGCGGTTTGTATGACCCAGCTCATGGAAGAGTCGCTCTGCAAGCATGTATCTTACTACTGGGTATTGCTCAGAGAACTTAAGTAGGTCTTTAACAAAGTCGCTGTTTAGGATAATCTCAACCTGTTTGGTATGGGTAGCATAGTACCTGGCTGAGTCAACTGGAAGCCTGCTTGAGACCCTGATGATTATGGGTGGAGCCCGGTTATCAGGCGACTTTAAGAGCTCTTGATAATAGGCATTTAGCTCTGGGTTCCTTTTCACAAGTATATCCAGGGTATCTAGGCTGAGGTTAAGTAGTTTTGCTAAATCTGCTGATTTAGCACCCAGGGGTGAAAATCTCTCGCCCTTTTTCCTGGAGAGGTCAAGGCTGCATTCAAGGTTATCATCAAAGCTACTTACCAGGTCTTGGTATCTGGCAAATACATTTGCTGGTGGGAAGGGTTTGAGTTTTCCTATCTTGGCAGCTAGGTTATCTCTTAATATCTGGAAGCTTGCCTCAGTAGTGGTAGAACCACTTGAGGTAAGCTGATCAATCATATCTATTGCCTGCTGGTATTTGGCATTTGCCTCTTGGGTCTTTCCTTGTTTGGTGAGGCTATCTGCTTCTTTCTCCAAGAACTCTATGCGGTAGAGGCTCAGGAGCTCTGGGTTTTGTCTCATATGTTCAACTAAGCCTTGGGGTATCATCTCAGATAAAGGCAGGCCATCAATGGTATCCTCGTTGTAGGCAAAGGCATACCTTACCTTGGTGGCTGAGACATCCTCAAATGAGGGGATGCCTGAAGCAACAAACAGCCCTTCCTGCCAGAGTTTATCTAACCAGGGATAGGCCTGGATGTGCTCTTGATATGAGAAGCCAGCTGCTTCCGCTCTTGAGAAGTATAAGACCTTTACACCTGCAGGATAAAGGGTGTGTTCAATCAGGTTTCTTTCTCTGTTGTAACCAACTAGTTTATCTGCCCCTACAATGTAGAACCACTCAGCATTAGGGTTGGCAACAAACAGCCAGATAAAGGCTGCCATATCCATGTTAAAGCGCCGGGTGTTTTCATCAGCTCCGGATAGAAGCAGGCTTGATTCTCCCCTTGACTCAAACATATCCACTGCCTGGGCACGCACTGGAGTAACCAGGAGCCAGTCAGATAAACCTGGGTCTTCTGTTGCAACATTAGCCATCTCATTCCTGATATCAGCTGAGGCAGCATAGGGCTTATCAGGAACTGTGCCGCCATTAGCTAGGATTACCCGGTTAATCTGCTTATCAATTATAGCTGCCAAGCCTGCAGTGATGTGGCCATAGGTAAGTGGATTCATGGTCCCAGGCTGGAGCGCTATTCTTGCCTTAACCTGAGAAGTTCTGCCTTCCAAAGCGCGTCTGGCTGCCTCAAACAGAATCTCTGGATTAACCACTGATTGATTACGCTCAGTGAGTACCTCTCTAATAGCAGTAAAGTAGCGCTGGATATCCTCAGGAGTCATTTCAAATCTGAGTTCATCCTTGGGGATTGTTCGTACCCTGCCTTGGGAGGAAAGTTGGGCTATCCTGGCTAAGTAGGATTCTTTGGTTTGGCGGCCGGTTGGGGTATTGGAATCAGATTTTTTCTTTCCTTGTACCCACTGCCTTACCTCATCTTCGTTCTTTAGCCTAATATTGCCTGAGTTAAGGGTATAGCCGTATTTATCAAGTATGGCAGCACGTCTCTCAACAGTTTCTACGCTATATCTAAGCAATGTTACGGGTATGCCACCGTTTCTACCATTAATCATTCCTGCGGATTTAAGTTGCTTCAGGCGATTTACCTTTGTCTGGAGTAAATCAGGATTGCTCTGCTGGAGTCTGGCAAAGGCTTTGGTATTAGACTTAGCACCAATAGAGAGAAGGTTGATTCTATTTAAGGCTTGGCGTGAAGCTTCTCGAAGAGATGGGCGCAATTGCGAATCTGCAAATATCTCTTTTAAAACTGATATTGCTCTCTGATCGCCAAGATTACCTAAGGCTTGACATATTGCTATACACACAGATGTGCGTGGATAATTTATTATGTCTGCCAAAATAGCATTTAATCTCTCAATCAAGCCTGGGATTACTCTTGCATCATCGCTAAATTTACCTAAGGCTTGGCAGGCACTTACCTGGACAAAGGAATTGGAATCATTAGTTAATGTCGCAAACAAGGGCGAAACTGCTCTTCTATCACCAATATTACCTAAGGCTTCGGCTGATGCTTGACGGACATGTGGATCTGGATCGTTTAACTTATCAATTAATTTTGGAACTGCTCTTTGATCACCAATATTACCTAAGGCCTGGCATGCAAAGCAACGGACAACCGAATCTGGATTCTCTGTAGCCTCAAGATAACCCGCAAGCATCTCTTCTTTAGTAGCATCTAATTTTTCTAAGGCTTGGAATGCGGATTCACGGACTCGCTGGTCTGAATCACATGAGGCTTTAATCAAGGCAGGAATCGCTCCCTTATTACCAAGTTCACCTAAGGCTTGGCATGCGGCTTCCCGTACGCGCGGATTTGAATTACTCAACCTCCAAATGTACCAACTTGTGCGCAGAGAATGGCGTGAAATCCAATCTCCCTTTGTGCAGTCTTCCTCAACCTCAGTCTGTTCCATCCCCTCATCATAACCAGTTCTACTATCTTCTAATTTTTGCGCCTTTAATATCTGTAAAACCTCTTTAGTAACAAATATCCCTTCAAATCCCTGGATAATATTGGGATTCTTCAACTGTATGCTTCTACTTGTATGACCAACATTAATGGAGAGTGCTTCGGGGAATGAAGAAAGAAGCTCTCTGTCTGCGCCGAATCTTACCGCAGCATCGCCAATAATCAAAAGACTCTCTTCTCCTACTCTTGGATTATCGGTTAAATAATAATCCAATGCATTTACCTTATTGAATAGATAGATATTTATATGTCTCTTGCCTTGGAAGGTAACCGTGGCTTGAATATTGGCTTGAGCCAGTTTATTTTTGAGCCCTGCTGCTATAGAGACTCTCTCGGAAACAACCCCCTTGTCTAATTCTATCTTTACCTTATTCTGGCGAGGAAGGATAGTATAAGAACCTGTGGGTAAAACAGTCTTAATTACCTGTTCAATAGCTTGCCTCTGTTGTAAGTCAACTACCTCTGTAAAATAAGATACCTTGTTAGCCTGTTCATCAAAACCAAAACCACGCGCTCCTCCGTTGGAAAAGATATGTAAATTCTGCTTAAGGTGCGCAGGAATTACATCTAGGAATCTGCGTTCTAATCTTTCTTCCCGTTCCTCAGTGATTATTACAATATCCAATCCTTGCTCTAAAAGTGAAATCAATATATTTATTAAATCAGGGTATCTGGAGAGCTTGCTATCAACCGGAACCAAAGTCTTATCAAAATCCAAGACAATTGCCTTAATATCCCTGTCCGATAACATCTCCTTAATAACCCTGTGTGGGGATATGGGAGTAGACTCTATAGGTATGTCTTTAATTAGATTGTATCTTTCTCTGGCCAGTCTTGAGCCTCTACTCATAAGATGCGGGCCTCTTTGATCAACATAGATAAAGGGTTCTGTAAAGATGCTCCTCTCTATATCATCATCATAATAACAAGCATCGTGTTCTCTGTTATTAGCCAGGGACTTTACTTCTTGAGGAATAAGTTCGTTTTCTATACCTGATTCTACAAATATGATAGAGGGAGAGGTGAGAATCTCAAATCTTGGATTATTGGGATCCTGGCGATTACACAGGTCTTTTTCGATAGGAACATCCAGCGGCTGTTTATCAAGTCTAACTTTTAGATGTTTCCATCCAGGATACCAGAAGGAGAGAGAATAGCCTAAGGCCTGAGGCGGAGCATGTAAGAGTGTGCTTACCTTTTCCTCCAGGCGTTTAAATTCCTTGCTTCTCCTTAAATTCTCAAGGAATTCTTTACTCACGCCAAATTTAGAAATATCTGCATCTGAATTTATAATCGCTTCTAAGGCAAGGAAATAATTACGATAAGACTGATAGGCATCAGGATAATGTGGACATGTCCTATATACGTCAGTTACCGAATTTGAGCCATCAATTACCACAACTGTTGGCTGCTCTCTTAATATAAAGCGCAATTCTTCACAGGTAAACATAAACGGATATAAAATGCGGGAATTATGGTGGTTCTCATATGATCCAGCCTTAGTAAAGACAACCCTTATGCCCTCGGATTCTAATTCCTCTTTTATGGGTGAAATAGCTATACCGCCATAGGTAAGATTACCTACAACCATTATGGGCCTATTTGGATATCTTTGTCTTAATTTATCAATAAATTCTCTTATCCTTCTTGCCTCCCAGGCAAGGTAAAGCATCTCTGCACTCTGTTTGTCGGTAAGCGTATCTTCTAATACAGAGGGCTGCTCAATGAGTTTAACATAATCATCATAACTTAAATCTTCAAGCTCAATTAATCCTCCCTCCAGGATTGCCTGAAGCTTGAGTAGTCTAAATCCAAGATACATATGAAGCGGGTTTTCCTGGTTAAATCTACCCTTTAAGAATCCTCTGATTACTTTTCTTAAGCGTCTTGGTAGGCGAAGCTCTCTTTGTGCCTTGTAAATTGCCCTTCTTAAGCTCCTTCTTGCATTATCGGTTTCCTCAACTATTTCTTTTTCCTCAGCAATCCTGTCCAGCTCCGCTAATTTCTCTTTGGCTATTGCTATATTATGTTTGCTGGACTCTCTTCTTAGTTGTTTAGCCATAGTCTTATAAACAGAATTCATCTCATCTATTAATCTTATTAGCGGATGGCGAATCTTAGAAACGGCTGACTTAGAATCATAAGGATATCCGTAATATGGCCTGTATCTATAAGCCATTGCGTAGGGAGTAGCTGGAGGCACTGGTTTTTTCTTTTCGACCGGTGGGCCTGTAGGCATAATCGCAGGGTTAACCTTGAGAACAAAAGGCTTACTTACCTGATTCCCAACAGAATCAGTAACAGCTGGGGTAAATAAATACTCGCCTTCAGTAACAGGAATACCGCTAATCCGACCTGAGTTTGTATCTAATTGGAGCCCTTCGGGTAGACTGCCCTCTAAGAGTTTCCAAGCATAAGGAGCAACTCCGCCGGTTGCCTGCATATCAAATGAATAGAACTGGCCTACTTCTGCATTGGGAAGTTCAGAAATGGGTGTAGTAATCTGTAAGGCTGGTGGAGAAACTTCCTCTTTAGGAGCAGGTGGCGTTTCTTCTTGGGGCCCTTTCTTTTCCTCAGTAGGCTTTTCTTTCTCGGCAGGCTTATTTATCTTATCTATTATACGCTTTATGCTTCTTCTTAACCCCGTCCATAAATTTTGCATAGGAGAAACCAATATATCCACAACCACAAAATATACAATAGCAAATAATCCGTGAATTATCATCTTAACATGAGAAATGTTTAGAATCGGAAGACTGGTGACAATGTCAGGCAGATATTTAAAGAAAGTCTTTGCCTTGCCTTTCCAATCTCCCCTACTATTCCATTCTTGACTAAATGTTCTCCACTTTGCTCTAAATGGCTGCAGCCCTAAACGCAATGAATCGCGTAAAGAGTATCCATTCCATATAAATGGTCCAAAGATAAAGGCAAACGGGAATATAAGGAAAAAGAATTGACCAATTACGCCAAAAGGATGTAAAGGCGCGACCAAAAGAATTGCTAAAAGCAAGACTCCCCACTTGATAGATTGGCGGAATTTTTCATACAAACCATCATTGCCAGGTCTAGGATCAAAGGTTATAAAGGGTTCAGAGGCATGTTTAACGTCCTTTTCTCCTCCTGCAAACACACCACTCTCACCACTAAGGGCGCGTAGGGTCTTTTGGGAGTCGTTAGGAATAAGGGATACGAATGTAAATACCAGACTCCAGAACCTGCGCATGTATAATCCCCAGCCCTTCCAGAAGCCATGCTCTTTAACATATTTCCTAATACCGCCGGCAGTGATTGCTTGTGAGAAGATAAAATATAAAGAAATAAAGAACATGGGGATTGCCAAATATGCAAAAGGCGTAAAAGATACAAAGAAAGCAAAAAGGAATATCATTAGATTAAAGCGCGGTATAAATACCTGAGTGATGTAATGGTCATCATTCAGTATCAGCGTAAGCTTTTCTGTCCAGTGAAGTTTATTGCTGGCTAATAATTGCTGGAAGTGAGGGCTAAGGCTATTTTCAAACAGGGTTAAACCACCAAATCTGTTCACAAATGCCGGCATTCCGCCCTGGTTCTTCTCGCGGCCTCTGCCCATTGTAATTCCAGGAGCAAAATCAGCCTTATATCCCCGCTTTAATATCTCATGTGCGGAGGTGGAGTCTTCGATTTTGCTTGAATTTACTACAAAGTTCCTCATTGCCGGTAAGCGAACAATCACAGGGCCATACCAAGCTGGCGTACCAAGCCTTGTCAATGCCGCTATTATACGAGTGTTCCATACATCCTCAGCAACTGTCTGGTCCTTTGCTGTAGACGTCATTCCCTCGTCAGCATCCCTTAAATCAGTTAAAAGAATGCCCAAATCCTTCCTCTTGGTAAATTCATAAGCCACAAATGGTAATAAAAATACATCAACAGGAAAGATGGTGTGTTCCCAATCTGTATTAAATACTACCCCATCATCATCAGGTATATGCCGTATAGCATAAGTCCAGTTATCAACTTTATATCCCCAGCCATTAGCATACATATCTGAATTCGCATCCAATCTTCCCCCCATAGTAGCAATAGTCTTTAACCTCTCTTTCGGCTTACCGCCTATCTCCCACTCCGCTTCAACCCAACCGTCATCTTTGAGATTTTCAATAAAGGTGTATCCAAAGTTTCCGTTCCTTTCTTCGGAGCGTCTTGGTTCATAAGAGATTAAACCTCTGTTATAGTTAATAAGCTCTCTTTCTATCTCTTCATCAGTAGGTTCTCTATTCAATCTCTTTCTTAATAGATGCTTCAAGAAAACTCGATAAGCGGTCAGTGAAGCATGAACAGATGTAGTAGCTGTTTTTTGAACGCTATCTACACGATATACTACCCACTCATATAAAATCTGATTAGACAACATAATTTCTATTAGTAATTGTCTTAAGGCATCTGCTTCCATCTGAACAAAATACTCTAAGAGTAATCGCGGAAGATTCCTGTAATTATCATTATCTTTAGATACTCCTATATTATATCTCTTGGCTAACGCTCTTAAATCAGCCACTGTCATATGCTTCATCTGCTTCGCCAGGTTATCTAAAATTTCCTGTTTGTTCATGCTATTGAATTCAGAATTATCTCTTCCTCGAGGCACTATGCCCTCTTGCATAAAACCAAATAATGTATCTTCGTAAGTCATTCTTGGATTTCTATATTTTTTGATAAAATTATCTTGTCTTTGCCTATCCCAATCTTCTCTTGCTAAGCTTCTTAAGTAAATTATCCAGTCTCCGGCAAAAGCCTC
>JASFIK010000021.1:0-13906 GCA_050122705.1 Candidatus Omnitrophota bacterium
GGGGTACTACTACTCCCTCGTTAGGGGTACCGGTTAAATTTGCCGAAATAAATAATGTAGCGGTTTTGGCTGAGGTGGCTTTTTCAACCGGTAATCTCATGCCTGAATTATCGTACGGAACGCACTTCTTCCAGGATTTGGTGGAGATGAATATATTTTATGTTGCTCTTTTTCCTGAAAAGAAGGATGTTTTATTAAATTACGATTGGCTTAGGCAGCAGAAAGATTTGTTCTCAGAGCTTGTTCCGGGATCTGGTAAGTATGAAGATATTATTAATGTATATGAGGTAAGTAACAAAGGCCTAAAAATAATGTCAGATGTAATATCGCAGAGGGTTATATGTTTTTCAGCTTAGAAGAAAATCCCTATTTTTTTATTGAATCTACAAAGTATTTGACTTTGTTTAGGGATATGCTATACTTATTAAGTAAATTTTTAGGACAATCTTTAAAGACAGAGGCGTTTTTTATACCGAAACTTAGGTAAAAAAAAACGCCTCTTTTGTTTTTATGGGAAAAGCTATTTTAGCCTTAGAAGACGGAAAAATATTTAGCGGTAAATCATTTGGTGCGGAAGGCCAGATGGATGGTGAGGTGGTGTTTAATACCAGTATGGCCGGTTATCAGGAGGTTCTCACAGACCCCTCTTATAAGGGCCAGATTGTTACCATGACTTACCCGCTTATTGGAAATTACGGCATAAATTCAGAGGATGTTGAATCAACTAAGCCGCATGTGTCTGGTTTTGTGGTGCGTGAGTGTAGCAGAATTGCCAGCAATTGGCGCTCGCAAAAAAGCTTAGATAGTTACCTTAAGGAAAATAATATATTAGGCATAGAGGGTATAGATACACGCGCACTTACCCGACACATCAGATTGCGGGGAGCAATGAAGGCAGTTATCTCTACCAAGGATTTGGATGAGAAGAGACTAATTAACAAAGCTTGTGCCTCACCAGGCTTAATTGGCAGGGATTTGGTTAAGGAAGTCACCTCTAATAAGATTAATCAGTGGAATAAACAAGGAAGGTTCAAGGTAATTGTTATTGACTGTGGAGTCAAGTTCAATATCTTAAGAGAATTAGTGAAAAATGGATGCCAGGTAATTATAGTTCCGGCAAGAACTGAGATTGAACAAATCCTAAAGATGAAACCGGATGGAGTCTTGCTTTCTAATGGCCCAGGAGATCCGGAAGGTATCCCCTATGTAGTTGAGACTGTAAAAGATTTAATAGGAAAATTGCCTATATTTGGAATCTGTTTAGGACATCAGATGTTAGGATTGGCTCTCGGAGGAAAAACATATAAACTTAAATTTGGCCATCACGGTGGAAATCAGCCGGTTAAGGATTTAAAAACTGGAAAGGTAGCAATTACTGTTCAGAATCATGGATTCTGTGTGGATATAGATTCTTTGAATAAAAACCATATCCAGATAACACATATAAATCTTAATGATAATACCTTAGAGGGTATGAGGCATAAGAAATTACCCATATTTTCTGTTCAATTTCATCCTGAGGCTTCCCCAGGGCCTAATGATGCAAAATATATGTTTGGTGAATTTGTCAAATTGATGGAGAAAAATCGTGCCTAAACGAAAAGACATACGCAAAATCTTAATCATTGGCTCTGGTCCGATTGTAATCGGCCAAGCCTGTGAGTTTGATTATTCAGGCACACAAGCCTGCAAGGTTTTGAAGGCAGAAGGCTTTAAGGTGATTTTATTAAATAGCAATCCTGCTACCATTATGACTGATCCAGAAACGGCTAATCGTACTTATGTTGAGCCAATTACTCCACAGATTGTAGAAAAAATAATCCAAAAAGAAAAGCCAGATGCTATTCTGCCGACATTGGGTGGGCAAACTGCTCTAAATGTTACTGTGGCTGTTGCTAAAACAAGGATTTTAAATAAATATAAGGTTGAGGTTATTGGTGCAAATATTAAGGCAATTAAAAAGGCAGAGGATAGGCAGCTGTTTAAGGAATCAATGCAGAAAATCGGATTAGACCTACCCAGAAGCGGGAAGGCTTATAATTTAAAGGAGGCATTCCAGGTAGCTGAAAAGGTTGGTTTTCCGGTTATCGTTCGCCCAAGCTTTACCTTAGGTGGGACAGGAGGAGGGGTAGCATATAATAGAGAGGAATTTAAAGCGGTTGCCAATAGAGGCCTGGATGCGAGTATGATTAGCGAGATTCTCATTGAGGAATCAGTTATTGGCTGGAAGGAATTCGAGTTAGAGGTTATGCGGGACCTGAATGATAATGTGGTAATAATCTGCTCAATTGAGAATTTTGATGCAATGGGAATTCATACAGGAGATAGTATTACGGTTGCGCCTGCGCAGACCCTGACTGATAGGGAATACCAAAGGATGCGCGATGCAGCGATCGCCTGTATTAGAGAGATAGGGGTTGAGACTGGAGGGTCAAATATCCAGTTTGCGGTAAATCCTGATAATGGCAGAATGGTTATTATTGAGATGAACCCTCGGGTTTCCAGAAGCTCTGCCCTTGCCTCTAAAGCCACAGGGTTTCCAATTGCTAAGATTGCAGCCAAGTTGGCTGTTGGCTATACCTTAGATGAGATTCCTAATGATATTACCAAAGAGACACCTGCTTGTTTTGAACCTACTATTGATTATTGCGTGGTTAAGATCCCTCGCTTTACCTTTGAGAAGTTTCCTGAAGCAGACCCAATATTAACCACCTCTATGAAATCCGTAGGAGAGGCAATGGCGATTGGTAGAACCTTCAAGGAGGCTTTACAAAAAGGCTTACGCTCTTTAGAAATAGGTATTTCTGGATTAGAAGACTTAAATTACGTGGTTCAAGACTCAATTTTGAAAGAGAAATTAAGGATGCCAAATGCAGAAAGGATCTTTTTTGTAAAATATGCTTTAAAAAGGGAGATGGGGATTGATGAGATTTATGAGTTAACCAAGATTGATAGATGGTTTTTATATAACATAAAAGAGATTGTAGATTTAGAAAAGGAGCTTTCTACTTTTAAGGGAAAAACTAAATCCAAGATTCCTACAGAGCTTTTACGCAAGAGCAAGGAATACGGATTTTCTGACAGGCAATTATCAAAACTGTTTAAAATGGGCGAGCATTTAGTATATAGATTACGGAAAGAAAGAGGGATTTTGCCTTCTTATAAACTGGTTGATACCTGTGGCGCAGAATTCCAGGCTTTTACTCCTTATTATTATTCTACTTATGAGACAGAAAATGAGGCTTAAAAATAGCCGGGATTGGGTGGCGATTTTAGATTTTGGTTCGCAATATACTCATCTTATTGCGCGCAGGGTAAGGGAGTGCGGTATTTTCTCTGAGATAGTTAGCTGTGATATTAAAGCCTCCGAGTTATTGATGCGCTCTCCCAGGGCAATAATTTTATCCGGAGGACCAGCTACAGTTACTTTAAGAGAAATCCCCATGTTTGATAGAGATATCTTTAATATTAATATTCCTATACTTGGGATATGCTATGGCGTTCAACTTATGGCTAAATGTTTAGGGGGTAAGGTAAATAAGGCTAAGGCCAGGGAATACGGAAAGACAACTCTTAAGATTAAGTATCGCAATGTTATATTCCAGGGTCTATCAAAACAAGAGACTGTCTGGATGAGCCATGGGGATAAGATTACAAAAATCCCTCCAGGCTTTCGGATAATCGGTTCAACTGATAATACTCAGGTTGCGGCAATAGAAAATAGAATTAAGAAATTTTATGGAGTTCAGTTTCATCCAGAGGTAGTTCATACACCAAAAGGAAAGAGGATATTAAGGAACTTTATCTTTGATGTAGCCAATTGTAAGCCGTCCTGGAGTATGTATTCATTTACCAGAGATTCAATTAGCCAGATAAAACAAAGAATTGGAGACCAAAAGGTTTTGTGCGCCTTAAGCGGGGGTGTTGATTCATCGGTCTTGGCAATATTGCTGCATAAGGCCATTGGCAAGAATCTAATTGCTATATTCATTGATAATGGCTTATTGCGCAAGAATGAAGCAAGCTTGGTTCAAAAAAGATTTAAGGGTCGCTATAACATTAATTTAAAGGCAATAGATGCAAAGGATAGATTTCTTGAGGCCTTAAGAGGGGTAAGAGACCCTGAGAAAAAACGCAAGATAATCGGAAGGGTTTTTATAGAAGTGTTTGAAGAGGAGGCAAGGAGGCTGGGTAGGGTTAGGTTTTTAGCTCAAGGTACATTATATCCTGATATAATTGAATCAAGGTCTGCCTTTGGTGGGCCTTCAGCAACGATTAAAACGCATCATAATGTTGGAGGTCTGCCGCCGCATTTGAAGCTTAAATTAATTGAACCACTTAAGGATTTGTTTAAAGACGAAGTAAGGTTGGTAGGCAAGGAATTGGGTTTGCCCGATGATATTATTTATCGGCAGCCCTTTCCCGGGCCCGGCTTGGCAGTTCGGATTATCGGAGCGGTTACTCCGGAGAGGTTAGATATCTTGCGTGAAGCTGATTGGATTTTAATGAATGAGATAAAACAAACAAAGCTCTATCGAAGATTATGGCAATCGTTCTGTGTGCTCCTGCCGGTTAAGACAGTAGGGGTTATGGGAGACCAAAGGACATATGAGAATGTCGTAGCCATAAGAGTGGTTACCAGCCAGGATGCAATGACAGCTCATTGGGCAAAACTTCCCAGTAGATTATTGGAGAGGATTTCTAATCGGATTATAAATGAGGTAAAGGGCATAAACCGAGTGGTGTATGATATTTCATCTAAACCACCAAGTACAATAGAATGGGAGTAAAAAATGTTAGAAGCAGAAATTTATATTACCTTAAAAAAGACCGTATCTGATCCCCAGGGTTTGACTATCAAGCACGCCTTAGAGTCATTAGGATATCAAGATTTAGAAGAGGTTCGTGTTGGTAAATTAGTTACTATTAAACTAAGGTCCAAAAGCAAGGAAGAAGTCAAACAGAAAATTAATGAAATGTGTCAGAAACTGTTAGCTAACCCAATAATAGAAGATTATAGTCTAAAGATAGAATAGACGAAATGAGATTTGGTGTTATAGTTTTCGCAGGTTCTAACTGTGAGCAAGATTGCTTTTATGTGATTAAGGATATTCTCAATCAGCCAGTTGAGTATATCTGGCATAAAGATACAAGGTTAAATGATTTTGATTGTATCATATTGCCAGGAGGTTTTAGTTACGGAGACTATCTCAGGACAGGGGCAATAGCCAGATTTTCACCAATAATGAAGCAAGTATCTCGCTTTGCTAAAAGAGGAGGTCTAATAATTGGGATTTGTAATGGGTTTCAAATCTTGCTTGAAGCAGGGCTTTTACCTGGAGCAATGTTAAGAAATAAAAACCTTCATTTTGTTTGTAAATATTTGTATGTGAAAACTGAAAATAATAAGACACCTTTTACAAATCTTTGTAGTAGAAGCCAAATTTTAAAAATACCAATAGCCCACAACGAAGGTAACTACTATATTGATAAGTATGGATTAGAAAACTTAGAGAAACAGGGGCAGATTATTTTCCGCTATTGTAGTCAAGAGGGGAATGTTAATAAAGAGTTTAATCCCAATGGTGCCTTAGCAAATATCGCAGGCATAATGAATAAAGATGGTAACGTTTTAGGTATGATGCCACACCCAGAGAGAAGTTCTGAAGAAATATTAGGCTCTGAAAACGGCTTCTTAATCTTTAAATCAATAGCCAAGTGGATTAAAAATAAGAGATAATATGGTAAAGCCAGAGGTCTATAAAAGTTTGGGTTTAAAGGACGAAGAATATCAAAAGATTTTGGATATTTTAAAGCGCAAACCTTCACCTACAGAACTGGCGATGTTTTCTGTGGAATGGTCAGAGCACTGTGGATATCCACGCTCTCGTAATTGGCTTAAACTCTTGCCCAAAAAAGGAAATTATCAAAGTCTTATTGGTGAGGATTCCGGGGGGATTATTGTTGATGGCTTAGCTATAATCTTTAAAATGGAAAGTCATAATCATCCTTCGCAGGTTGAGCCAAAGCAAGGCGCGGCTACTGGCGTAGGAGGAATTATCAGGGATATCTTTACTGCTGGAGCAAGGCCGATAGCGTCTTTGAACTCTTTAAGGTTTGGTCCTTTGACCAAGGCTTATAATCGATATCTTTTGCGTGGTGTAGTTGACGGAATCCAATTTTATGGCAACTGCCTTGGTGTGCCTACTGTTGGCGGAGAGATATATTTTGACGAAAGCTACAGTGGCAACTGTTTAGTTAATGCGATGAGTATTGGTATTGTCGAGAAAGATAAATTAGCTCGAGCGCGAGCCGCAGGTTGCGGTAATTCTATTATGTATGTAGGATCAAGCACAGGCAGAGATGGTATCGGTGGCTGTAGTGTCTTGGCCTCAAATGAATTTAAAGAAAGTGAAGAAAAAAGGCCCACCGTTCAGATAGGAGACCCCTTTACTGAGAAATGCTTAATTGAGGCTACATTAGAAGCTCTGGCTACAGGCTATGTTGTAGGGATTAAAGATATGGGTGCAGCCGGACTCACCTGTTGTACAAGCGAGATGGCTTCTGTAGGCAATTCTGGAATGGAAGTGGAGCTTGTACATGTTCCACGAAGAGAAGCCAATATGGAACCCTGGGAAGTGATGATGTCTGAATCACAAGAGAGAATGCTTGTTTGCGTGAAGAAGGGCAAGGAAAAGGAGATTGAACAGATTTTTTCTAAATGGGATTTAAATGCCGTAGTAATTGGCAAGGTCACTGATGATGGTGTTGTGCGCATTAAAGATCAAGGAAAGATTGTGGCCGAAATAAATGCTCGTTCTTTAACGCAGGCACCTGTCTATGATATACCTTATAAGAAGCCGGATTATTTAGATGGCTTAAATAAACTGGATATAACTAGAATCCCTGAACCCAAAGATTATAATGAAGTTTTACTTAAGCTTTTGAGTTCTCCTTCTATTTGTAGTAAAGAATGGGTTTATGAACAGTATGACCATATGGTTCAGACTAACACCATAGTCTTGCCCGGATCTGACGCTTGTGTGTTGAGATTAAAAGGAACTAATAAAGCTATCGCAGCTACTACTGATTGTAATAGCAGATATTGTTTCCTGAACCCATTCAGAGGAGCGCAGATTGCGATAGCCGAAGCAGCAAGGAATCTTGTATGCTCCGGCGCTCGCCCAGCAGCAATTACCGACTGTCTTAATTTTGGCAATCCGGAAAGGCCGGATAGATTCTGGCAATTTAAAAGCTGTGTAGAAGGAATCGCCGATGCTTGTAAATTCTTTAGTATTCCGGTAGTAAGTGGTAATGTTTCTTTTTATAATGAAAACCCAAAAGGTGCAATTTATCCAACGCCAAGCATCGGAATGATAGGAGTTATCGATGATATAAAAAGGGTTTGCACGCAATATTTCAAGAAAGAGAATGAGATAATTGTTCTTTTAGGACTCTCGAAAGAAGAATTGGGTGGCAGTGAATATTTAAAAGTAACGCATGGATTAATAAAAGGAGATGCCCCAGAATTAGATTTACGTTTAGAAGAGGCAGTTCAGCGAGCAGCGTTAGAGGCGATAAAAAAAGGATTAGTCAGCTCAGCGCACGATTGCTCTGAAGGAGGTCTGGCAGTTGCCCTGGCAGAGTGTTGTGTTTCCAATAAAGAAAATGCAATGGGCGCACTTATCGATAATTTAGATTTTATTGGCAGAAAAGATACCATTCTTTTTGGTGAATCCCAGTCAAGAATTCTGTTTTCCTGCAACAAAAAAAATGTCAGTAAAATTAAAGATATAGCCAAAAGGTTTGCTATACCTTTTCAGGCAATCGGAAGAACCGGTGGCAAAAAGTTAAAGATATTGAATGGCAAAAGAGTTTTAATTAATTTGCCTATTAAGAGGATGGTTGATAAATGGACAGATTCATTGCAGTTGTTGATTACGGCTTAGGTAATTTACGCAGTGTAAGTAAAGCCTTGGAAGCGGTTGGCGCAAGGGCAAAGCTTACTAATGAACCTGAAGATATAGATCGTGCTTGCGCAATCGTACTGCCTGGTGTAGGGGCGTTCAAACGTGCTATGGATAATCTCACACAACTTGAAATTTTACCTTCTATACTGAGGGCAATTAAGCAAGGCAGGCCATTTTTGGGGATTTGTTTAGGCTTACAGATTTTATTTACAGAGAGCGAAGAACACGGTATATGCAAAGGTTTAGATATAATCAAAGGCAAAGTAGAGAAATTTGGCCATGGAATGAAAATTCCTCATATGGGATGGAACAGTGTAAAGGTCACGCGTCATAGATCACACGTAAAAATATTTGATGGTATTCCGGATGAATCTTATTTTTATTTTGTGCATACCTATTATGTTGAGCCTGAAGATAAAGAAACAGTTGTGGCAACAACCGAATATGGTAAGGATTTTGTTTCAGTAGTCAACAAGGATAATGTTTGGGGAGTACAATTTCATCCTGAGAAGAGTTCAAAACTCGGATTAAAATTGCTGGAGAATTTCTGTCGCTATGTTAGCTAAAAGGATTATACCTTGCTTGGATGTTAAGGACGCTCGCGTGGTAAAAGGAATTAATTTCCTTAATCTTAAGGATGCAGGCGATCCGGTTGAATCAGCTTCTGTATATTCAAAAGAGGGAGCTGATGAAATAGTATTTTTGGATATCACAGCCAGCATTGAGATCCGCCGGACAATGTTAGAGATGGTTAGAAGATGCGCAGAGCAGGTATTTATTCCTTTGACTGTGGGTGGAGGAATCAGGGGTATAGAGGATATAAGACTTCTACTTAAATCTGGGGCAGATAAGGTTTCTATAAATACTGCGGCGGTTGAGAGTCCGTCCTTAATCAGGAAATCATCTGAAGAATTCGGCAGCCAATGTATTGTAGTTGCTATTGATGCAAAGAGAAATCAAAAGTCAAAGTGGGAAGTTTATACTTACGGAGGGACCAGACCTACAGGGATAGATGTATTAGGATGGGCAAGGAAGGCTCAGGACTTAGGCGCGGGAGAGATTCTTCTTACCAGCATGGATAAGGATGGGACTCGCGATGGATATGATTTGGAGCTAAATAGAACCATCTCTGAAGCAATAAATATTCCAGTGATTGCCTCCGGAGGAGCAGGTAATTTAGAGCATCTCTATCAGGCATTAACCAAGGGTCGTGCAGATGCTGTATTGGCTGCCTCTATCTTTCACTATGGAGAATATTCAATAAAAGAGACTAAGCAGTATTTGAATAATAAAGGAATCCCTATAAGGATATAGCTATGTGTGGAATATTTGGGGCATTAGGGCATAAGGATGCAGCAAGGCTTACATATTTAGGACTGTATGCACTCCAGCACCGAGGTGAGGAGAGTGCAGGGATAGTAGCTTTTGACGGAAAAAATATAAGGCAGCATAAAAGCATGGGGATAGTAGGGGATGTTTTTGATGAGAAAGCGATAAAATCCTTGCGCGGAGACTTAGCAATCGGGCACATTAGATACTCAACTACCGGAGGAAGTCATGCAAAGAATATGCAACCATTTCTGGTAAAACATAAAAAAGACAATATCGCCATTGCCCATAACGGCAATCTTACTAATACGCTAGCATTACACCGGGCCCTGGAGGAGAATGGCTCTATATTTCAGTCAACTATGGATTCTGAGATAATAGTTCATCTACTTGCTCAATTAGAAAATAAGGATACAAAGCAAAGAGTGATTCAAGCCTTATCGCAATTGGAAGGTGCTTATTCAATAGTATTAATGTTAAATAATGTATTGATTGGTGCAAGAGATCCCTATGGATGGAGGCCTTTGTGTATTGGTAGGCTTGATGGTGCATATGTTTTGGCAAGCGAGACCTGTGCATTTGATTTGATCCAGGCTGAATATGTCAGGGATGTTGAACCGGGTGAGATTGTATTTATTACTAATCGGGGCCTTGAATCAGTAAAGCCGTTTACTAAGACAAGGCATGCGTTTTGTATTTTTGAATATATCTATTTTGCCAGACCGGATAGCAATATATTTACCAAGAATGTATATCAGACGCGCAAGCGCTTAGGCAGGCAGCTTGCTCGGGAATGTCCGGCTGATTGTGATCTGGTTATGCCTATTCCGGATTCGGGTAATTACGCAGCGCTGGGGTTTGCAGAAGAATCAGGCATTCACTATGAGGTGGGGATGATCAGGAACCATTATATTGGTAGGACTTTTATTCAGCCATCGCAGTTCATCAGGGATTTTAGGGTTAAGATTAAGCTCAATCCCATAAAGGATGTTCTTAAAGGTAAGCGTGTGGCTATTATTGAGGATTCTATTGTAAGGGGTACAACCAGCAGGGTCAGGGTTAAGACATTAAGGGAGGCAGGGGTTAAGGAGATTCATATGCGGGTTAGTTGTTCTCCACTTAGGTTTCCCTGCTTCTATGGAATAGATTTTCCCACCAAGAAGGAGTTGATTGCCTCAAATCATACAGTAGATTGGATAAGGAACTTTATTGGCTTAGATAGCTTGAGATATCTGAGCCTGGAAGGTATGCTTGAGGCCATGTTATTGCCAAAGAGTGAGTTTTGTACTGCCTGTTTTACCGGAGATTATCCGATTAAACCTCCAAAGAGGTTATCTAAGAAGGTATTAGAAAGGGGTGGATAATGGCTAAATATATCTTTGTAACCGGAGGCGTGGTCTCAAGTTTAGGTAAGGGGATTGTTGCAGCCTCTATAGGTAAGCTCTTGGAATCAAGAGGGCTAAAGGTGAGCCTGATTAAGTGTGACCCCTATATAAATGTTGATCCTGGAACAATGAATCCTTTTCAGCACGGTGAGGTTTATGTTACTGATGATGGCGCAGAGACAGATTTAGATTTAGGCCATTATGAGCGCTTTACCAATGCCAAATTAACCAAGGATAATAATATTACTACAGGCAAGGTATACTATTCGGTTATAACCAAGGAGAGAAAGGGCGATTTTTTGGGTAAGACAGTGCAGATAATCCCGCATATTACTGATGAGATAAAGAATGATATAAAGAGGGTTGCCTATATTCAGCGACCTGATGTGGTAATAGTTGAGATCGGTGGTACAGTGGGAGATATTGAGGGATTACCTTTCTTAGAGGCAATAAGGCAGCTGAGGTTGGAGTTGGGAAGAGGCTATGCCATAAATATACATGTTACATTAGTTCCTTTTATAAAATCAGCAGCAGAGATTAAGACAAAACCTACCCAGCACAGCGTAGGCACGCTTCGTCAGATCGGAATTACCCCAGATATTATCATATGTAGGACGGAGAAACAGCTTACTAAAGAGGCACGTGATAAGATAGCGCTATTTTGTAATGTGGATAGCGAGGCAGTAATCCCGGCAATTGATGTAAAGAGTATCTATGAGATTCCGCTAAGGCTTCAGGATGCAGGATTAGACTCAATAGTAGTAAGATTATTTAATTTAAAGATAAAAGAGGGGGATTTATCCGATTGGGAAAAGGAGGTAATAGATAGGATTAAACACTCAACTAAAAAGGTAGAGATAGCAGTGGTAGGTAAATACATAACCCTTCAGGATGCCTATAAGTCAATATATGAGGCATTGGTGCATGGGTCAGTTGCTAACGGTGTGAGTTTAGTAATAAAAAAGATTGACTCAGAAGATATTGAGAAGAACGGTGCAGCCAAATACCTTAAGGGTATAAAGGGAATCCTGATCCCCGGCGGGTTTGGGCATAGAGGGATTGAAGGAAAGATTAAGGCAATCCAGTATGCCAGGGAAAACAAGATTCCATTTTTGGGTCTGTGTCTGGGGATGCAGACAGCTGCAATTGAGTTTGCGCGTAATGTCTGCGGGTTAAACGCAGCAAATTCAACAGAATTCAACAAAACTACAAAGCATCCGGTGATAAGCTTATTAGAGGAGCAGAAGGAAGTAAAGGTCAAGGGTGCGACGATGCGTTTGGGGATATATGAGTGCAAACTTAAAAAGGGAACCAAGGCCTTTTCTGCTTATAAAAAGGAGAAGATTTTTGAACGTCACCGCCATAGATATGAATTTAATAATGGATATAGGGAGGCTATGGAGAAGAAAGGGATGGTTTTTTCTGGGATTAATCCCAAGCAGAATCTGGTGGAGATAATCGAATTAAAGAATCATCCTTGGTTTGTGGTTTGTCAATTTCATCCGGAATTTAAGTCCAAACCTGATAAAGCCCACCCCCTATTCCGCGACTTCATCAAAAACTCAATCTAATTATTTCAAGTTGTGGCAGGGACTGACTGTCCCCCCTCCTTCGTCTAACTATCCCCTACCATTTTGAGATTATGGTGGTATAATTAGATAACTAAGGAGGTAATAGAATTGGTTAAGGGAAAGATTTTGATAGTAGAAGATGACAAGCATATTTTTCAGCTAGTTAAATATAATTTAGAAAAAGCTGGCTTCGAATGCACTGTGACTATAACTGGCGAGGAAGCCTTAGATGTTTTAGATAGAGAATCTATCGATTTGATAATCTTAGATATAATGCTTCCTAAGATGGATGGGTTTGAAGTATGTAAGCAGATAAAACAGACTAAGAGCCTATCAAGTATCCCCATTATAATACTGACTGCTAAGGGAGAAGAGATGGATAGAATTGTGGGGCTCGAGTTGGGCGCTGATGATTATGTGGTAAAGCCATTTAGTCCAAGAGAGCTGGTTTTGCGGGTAAAAGCAATCTTAAAGCGCGGTAAGCAAAAAGAATCTGCCAAAGATATATTAAGCATAGATAAGCTGAAGATAGATATTCCTAGGCATAAGGTAACTGTTGCAGGCAGAGTAATTACTTTGACTACAATGGAGTTTAATCTTTTAGCTACCCTTATGCAGAGAAAAGGTAGGGTTCAGTCAAGAGATAGGTTATTAGAAGATGTCTGGGATATGAGCTCGGAAGTTACCACGCGGACAATCGATACTCATATCAAGCGACTGAGACAAAAATTGGGCAAGATTGGTAAGTTGATTGAGACTGTCAGAGGATTAGGCTACAGATTTAGTGAACAGGAGTAATGACTTGAGAATTAATATTCAATATAAAATAACAATCATTTTTGGAATAATCTTCGCTTTTGTTCTCTTAGCAATCTTTGTTTATCTTAACAATAATCTTAGCGCAGGTGCCTACCAGCGTATAAAAAATAATCTTTTGAAAGAAACATCACTAGTTAAATCAATATTTGAGGAAGGAATTATTTTAGAAACCGAATCGCAAAAGATAGATGAAATAGCAGATATAATTGGCAAGGATTTGAATTTACGGGTGACCATAATTGATACTCAAGGGAAGGTTCTGGGAGACTCGGAGTTAGATGGGCAGGCTTTGATTGAAGTTGAGAACCATCTTATGCGGCCAGAGGTTCGGGATGCCTTAGCTTCTGGAGTTGGTGAGAGCAGGCGCTTCAGCACCACAATAAAAAAAGATTTACTTTATATTGCTATGATTTTTGGCAAAGACGAGTCTCAAGGATTCGTTAGATTATCTGTCCCTTTATCTGAGATTGAATTAATCTCAAGCAATTTAAAAAGATTATTAATTGCTTCACTCCTGTTTGCCTTTGTTTTGGCAATTGTTATCGGTTTTGTAGCCTCAGCCTTCATATCGCGACCCATAAAAGAGATATCTCAGTTTGCAAAAGGTATAGCTCGAGGCGATTTCTCTAAAAGGACTTCGATTTCAACAAATGACGAAATATCAGAACTCGCCAAAGCATTTAATTATATGTCAGAACAAATTAGGGCGAGGATCAATGATGTTACTGCAAGTAAATCTAAGTTTGAGGCTGTTCTGTTAAGTATGTTTGAAGGAGTAATGGTTGTTGATCCAAAAGGGACCATTTTATTGATGAATCAGACCCTTAAAGAC
>JASFIK010000022.1:0-13803 GCA_050122705.1 Candidatus Omnitrophota bacterium
GAAATCCCTATTTTTAACCACAACCCCAATCGGGCTTCCTAAGGTAAGGTTATTTTTTAAGCCAGATAGGATTTCAACTCTATCCCGCTCAATCTGCATCCTCTTACCCCGGCCATAACCCTGTTGTCTGCGTTTCATTTCTTGATTTATCCGGTTGACTTTTATCTTAAGTCCAGCAGGTATGCCCTCTAAAACCGCCAGCAATCCCCTTCCATGAGACTCTCCTGCAGTTAAGTAACGCAACATAATCCTTCCTCCTTTTTATTGCTCTTTCCACAAACCTCGCTCATTCTCTCTGGCCTGTTTATATAATTCCCTAAATAAAGCTGCATATTTAACATTAGGCGGTATAGTAAGTAAAGATGCGTATCCCTCCTGAATTATCTTGGCATTAACAAAAGTGCCGTCCTGCAGATAAACATAAGCCAGCCATCTTCCATATTTATCAAACCTCTCTACATCAAACTCAAGCCGCACACGTTTACCCTCAACCAAATCGCGGGTAAACTTATAGGCCTGGTTGCCTAAGGACATAATCGTCTGAATATCGGTTTTGCTCTGCTGTGCCTGCCGATAAAGTTTATCACTCACATGCATCTCAGGGGTATCAATACCGATAAGCCTGACTCTTTCTCCGCTGGCCAACACCAGCGTATCGCCATCAACTACTTTCCTAACTAAGATATGATTGTAATTATAGCGCGCTTGCTCTGTCCGACAACCGCCACAAACCGCAAAAATAACTAGAACCAGAATCGCACAAAATACCCAGCCTGCCTTGTTCATGAACAACCACCCTTATATACTATCTTGCCTATTTTGCACCCAGATGCACTACTTCGATTATATCACTTTTTTCTTTGCTTTGATAATCAAATTCTCTGCTTAAACCTTAATCTGAATCCAACTACAATAACCAGAATAAGATAAACCAGACTCCAGGCAAGGATAATCTTATGGTTCATGATATATTCTACCAAAACCGCTGGGTTATTAAATATTGCCACCCCCACACCTGCTAAAATATATTGCACCCAAAATATACGCAAGGGCGAACCAATAACCGCAATCACAAAATATTGAAAAAAACTAAAAGAGCTTAAGCCTGCCAATAGGTCTAATACCCGGTAAGGAATTAACGGGACTAATCTTAATATTAAAAATCCCTTAAAGCCAGAAGAGCCAATCCGTTGATCAATCCTTCTAGCATTCCCCTTTAACCTGGCCTGCACAAATCCCCTGCCCAAATAGCGGGCAAGTGAAAAGAGCACCACCGTATTAATCACTTCAGCCATCCATATACACAGGCTACTTAAAACAGCGCCCAGGCAAATTGCACCGATAATCTTCAAGATATCCTTAGCCAAAATTAAAAAAATCGATACCAAGACATAAATAAGCGTATAAATAATTGCTGCCCTCCAGACAGAAACGCCTTCAAGATAAAACCGCATGCCTTCCCAGTCAATCTTAAAGTAATAGTTACCTATTCCGATAAGCGCAAAAAAGATAATTAAAATAATTAATCTTTTGGAACCGGTCGTCATGGCTTTAGTTTTAGGCTTTTTTTATCTCAATTTAGATAATTGTAATACACTTAAGGTAAAATGGCAATAAAAATACCCCTCGCGATATAGGAAAATATGTTATAATAATTTTATGCAATATGACCGTTTTCAGCAAGAAGCAATAAACTACATAAACCAGGGACACTCAGTGATCGTCTGTGCGCCTACCGGTGCCGGTAAAACTGTCGTCGCTGAATATGTCATCGAGAAATCCCTGGGAATACAACAGAGCATAATCTATACTGCTCCGATAAAGGCACTTTCCAACCAGAAATTCCGCGATTTTCAAAAGCAATTTCCCGATAGAATCGGCATCCTAACCGGAGATGTATCATTGAATCCCGATGCCCAGGTTTTGATTATGACCACAGAGATATTCCGTAATAAAATCCTTGACCAACCGCAGTCACTGGCAAAATACTCTTGGGTTATCTTTGACGAAATTCATTATATTGATAATCCCGAGCGGGGAACGGTCTGGGAGGAATCATTAATCTTCCTACCCCCCCATATGAAAATACTGGCACTCTCAGCAACCATTCCTAATATCAGGGAGTTTGCTGATTGGATTGAATCAGTACAAAACAGACCAATTAAAACGGTAGTTGAACATAAACGGCCAGTACCTTTGGATTTTCTATTCCAATGCAGGAATGAGGTTACCGATAATCTATCAGATTTAAAACGGCTGATTATTTCGCGCAGACAAAAGGGATTCTATCGCGCTAATCGAGTTTCATCGCTGATAAATTATATTCGCCAGAATAAGGGCCTGCCCTGCATCTGGTTTGTCTTCAGCAGAAAGAGGGCCGAAGACCTTGCCTTTGAGTTGTATAGCTTTGATTTCCTGAATCAAAAAGAAAAGCAGGAAATTATTCACTTGTACAATCAGCTCTGCCGGCGCTTTGATTTAACCAATGAAGAAAGTGCTAATCGATTATTCCATCTTATACAAAAAGGGATTGCCTACCACCACGCGGGAATGCTGCCTACCTTAAAGGAGGTTATTGAGCAACTCTTTACCAGTCGTCTATTAAAAGTTATCTTCACCACCGAAACCTTTGCCTTGGGCATAAATATGCCTGCCCGCAGCGTGGTCTTTGACAATTTAAAAAAATACTACGGTCGTTATATCAGGATCCTCAAGGTACGTGATTTTTATCAAATGGCTGGACGCGCTGGCAGAAGGGGGATGGATAAGATGGGGTTTGTCTATTGTCGAGTCAATCCCCGATTGATAAATCCAGAGGAAATAAAACGCATAATCTTTGCTCATCCCGAGACAGTAAAAAGCCAGTTTAACACCTCTTACGCCACCCTGCTTAACCTCTATGAGCGTTATACCGAGAAGGTTGATCAAGTTTATCCACTCACCCTGCATCATTTTCAATCGCGCAAACATCAAAAAAAAGAGGCATTAAGGCTGATCCAGGCAAAATTAAAATTATTAAAAGACTTGGGGTATATCAAAGATTCGTCTCTTGGCGCAAAAGGACTTTTTGCCCGTGCCATTTACGGTTATGAACTAATTCTTGCCCAGCTTTATGAAACAGAAATTTTGGAAGAATTAGACGAGTTCGCCTTAGGGATACTCTGTGTAGCGGTAGTATTTGAACCCAGGAAGAATCAGCATATGCCAGGGCGCCTGCCTAAGAGGGCTCGTTATCTAAGAGAGGTTTGCCAGGATGCCTATGATTTGATTACAATCAAGGAGAAGCATTACCGGATCTATCCGCAAAGTAAAAAACCCTACTTTCACCTGGCGCAGGCAACCCAGGCCTGGCTTTCGGGAACCAGTTTCTCCAAGATTCTTCCGTTTACCGATACTGACGAAGGCGAGGTTATCCGCTACTTTCGTATGGCCGTGCAGATATTAAGGGAGATTAATACTTCTCTCTTTACCTCATCTAGCCTTAAAGGTAAAATTCAAGAAGTCATGCGGATTCTCAACCGTGACATTGTTGATGCGGAAAAGCAACTGCGCGCCTAAATAATCAATCTATGGGAAGGCTTAAGGTAGGACTGCCAATAATTGGTTAATCTCTTTGTTTAAATCCATTGATTTAAACACAAATCCAGAGGCATTTAATTTGCGCGCCAGTTTAAATCGCTCTTCATGAGAAAATGCAGTAATTATAAACACGGGCAAATCTTGATCCTCTTTCTTTATCCTTTCTAATAGCTGCAATCCGTCAAGTTCGGGTACAGTTATGCCAAGAAGCACAACCCCGGGTTTTTCGCGCAAGAATTCCGCTAAGGCGGCTTTTCCGGTCGAGGCAGTAACCACCTGGTAGTCGTTCTCTTCTAATTTAAGCTTTAACATTTTTAAAAAACCAGGATCATCATCAACCAATAATACCCTCTTTTTCTTAAGCAAAGATAAATCCTTCACCCGGAGCACTTCCTTTATCTTAGCCAGCAAGTCTTCTGCCGTAAATGGCTTACTGATACAGTCATCTGCCTTGGAACTGCGAAATTTTTCCTTTGCAGACTCTGTCGCAAATCCAGTCATCATAATAACCGGGATATCTTTTGTGCTCTGGTCATCTTTTAAGTACCGGCATACCTGAGAGCCATCAATATCAGTCAGAACAAAATCAAGCAGGATTAATTCAGGGGAAGATGTTTGGGCTAAGCTAACAACCTCTTTGCCTTGAGTAGTAGTAATAACTTCAAAATTAGCGCGTTTTAAAATATTGCTTAGATGAACTAATACATCCTGCTCATCATCCACTATTAATATTTTTTTAAGCGGTAGATTTAACATTATTCCTAATAATTATCACCGATCATCTGAACTGTCAAGTAATTTACTCCCCTGCCCTATGTGGTTGAAGTGCTTCCTGAAGCATAGGGTTAGTAAAGCCTAATTCTCTTGCCCGCTCAAAATATTCAATTGCTAATTCGTACTGCTTCTGTTGAAAATAGATTATCGATAGATTATTGTAAACAATTGCGCGAAGGGGATCAATTTCAATAGCCTTTTTATATGCGGCTATTGCTTCCTGCCTCTTACCGATTGCTTCATATACAACCCCCAGGTTATAGTGCGTCTCGGTAAGATTTGGGTTTATTTCGATTGCCTTTTTTAGTGACGCGATTGCTTGTTCATGCTTATTGACATCACTATATACCGCACCCAGATTGCTATATGCCTTTGCATAATCTGGATTAATCTCGATTGCCTTCATAAATATGGCAATGGCTTCCTCTTTCTTATGTATAGCGCTGTAAATACTACCCAGGTTATTATACGCCTCAATATAATCGGGATTAATTTCGATTGCCTTGCTAAAGTATGCTATGGCTTGTTCATGATTATTGATCGCATTGTATACAACCCCCAAGTTATAATAAGCCTCTGAGAGGTGGGGGTTAATTTCGATTGCCTTCTTAAGCAGGGCGATTGCCTCTTCTCTTCTACCCAGAGTATTATATAAATTCCCAAGGTTAATCTTTGCCTTTGCATAATCTGGATTAATCTCGATTGCCTTTTTATACAGCTCTATTGCCTCTTCTCTTTTTCCCATAGTATTATATATCGCGCCCAGATTATTATATGCCTTTGTATAATCTGGATTAATTGCAATTGCTTTTTTATATAGTTTGATTGCTTCTTGCTCTCTGTTAATCGCCTCATACATAACACCCAGATTATAATGTGCCCGCACGCTGTCAGGGGCATATTTTAAGGTCCTCTCATATAGGATTAATGGCTCTCTCCAGAAATAGTTCTGTGTGAATGTAAGCAAAGAGTAAAATACCACTATGCCAATGAGAATAGCCAGGATATAAATCCGCCATTGTCTAGTCCGATAAAAATAACTTAAGCCTTTCGCCAGGAGAATAAAAAAACCAATCGAAGGAAGATACAGCCAGTGCTCAGCCATATAGGCATTAATCGGGTAAAGATTAGATACCGGAAGCAGGGTTAATAAAAACCAGGAGATGCAGAAAAACTCAAGCCTTCTGGTATTCCTCACTCTAAGCATATAAATTAATAGAAAAAAAAGGATTAAAATTCCCATGAGTACTTTGGGCTCAAGAAGGTTAAATAATCTACCCACATACTCCATATGTAGATTAACCGGCATAACCAGGAGTCTTAAGTAAGTGGCTATTGCCACAAAGAATCCAGGTATCCTTTGCGCTAATGTATAGGGGGTATCTATTTGAGGCAGGAGTGCTCTTAAGATAGTGAATCTTAGGATGCTATAGAAAAGGGTAATAGCTATTATAGATAAAAGGGGGAGGATTTTAAGTTTTTTCCTGAAGCTATAATGATAAAGTAATAACAACAGCGGAAGGATTAAGGCATTTTCTCTGGAAAGAACCGCTAATATATAACTTAGAATGGCAAAGATAAGCCAGGCGCCGCTTCCCAGGTTAAGGTATTTGATGTAAAAGACAAGACAGAGCAACAAAAAGAGAACTGATAAGGGATCTGAACGACCAGATATATATGAGACCGCTTCAGTATGCACGGGATGGACAACAAAGAAAATACTGCTGAGCAAAGATAGGGATCTGTCATCAAATAACAGATTAACCAACCAAAAAATACTTAAGGCTGCCAAGATGTGAAATAGAATATTGCTAAGATGATAACCTCTTACATCTAACTTCCAAATGGAGTAATCAATCATATAGGTAAACGTCTGAAATGGGCGGTAGAAATCAAATTGCTCCCCTGCCCCAGCTGCAATATCCTGGGTAAGAAGCTTTGGTATATTAGACCAACTCCTGATATCGGTATTCTCCTCTACCAGATATTGGTCATCCCAGACAAATTTACCATTAAGCGAATTGGCATAGACAGCAAGCCCTAAGATGCTAATTAAAATAATTGATATAGGTGTAGTTTGGTTTTTACTCAAGTGGATTAACATCTATTTTCTTTGCTGCAAATAATCCTCGATGATCTCTTTATGGTCAAAGGCAAAATCGTAGTTTTCCAAATCCTTGATCTTGACTACCTTAAGGCTTGCTGCGTCGCTTCCTGATTTAGGTTCGCCCTTTCCTTTAGCAATATATACAGTAGATACAGTATGAAAACGGGGGTCGCGCCCAGGCGCTGAGTAAGTATGAAACTGCCTTACCTGCGTTAAACTAAGTCCGGTCTCTTCCTTTGCCTCGCGGATCACTGCCTGTTCAAGGCTCTCGCCATAATCAAGGAAACCGCCAGGAAGCGCCCAACCAAAAGGAGGATTCCTTCTCTTAATTAGGACAATTGCATCATTAATCTCAATAATCGCATCAACCGTAACAAACGGTCCCTGCTTGACCTTCTGGTGAATATGTTTAAGGTATTGCCCAACTGTTTCATTAAATACCTGGTATGCCTCTTGGCCGTATAAACAGAAAATAATCTGGCGAAGTGAAGAATCAGCAGTCTCGCTTAAATACTTGAATATCTCCTGTGCCATAATCTTAGCACAAGCAAGATAAGAAAACTCACCCACGCCGCAGCCCAAGGCAGGAAGGGCAAGTGATTTTACACCAAGCTGATTTGCCTCTTTCAGGCTACTTGCACAAGAATCCCTGACCTTCTGCTCATCAGTAGCAAAATCCATTCCCATAGTTACGGCATGAATTACAAACTTAGCGGGTAGGTTACCGCCTCGAGTATGTACTGCCTGGCCAATTTTTATCGGACCCTTTACCACTGCCTCATCCTCAATGATTTTACCTCCCTTTTTCCTAATTGCCAAAGCCACCCCTCCACCCATTACCAGTTTATTATTGGCTGGATTAACAATTGCATCCACCCTTAATTCAGTAATATCACCCTGCACTATCTTGATTTGGCAATTCTTTATCTGCATAATTTATCCTTTCTACCATAGCAATCCGTTCGTTAACCGGCGGATGGTCAAAGAAAAACACCTTAATCCAGGCTGCCGGATTTTGCTCAACCAGGTTTTGCTGGCTTAACTTCTCCATCATTGAAATAAAGGCGTTCTTTAATCCAGTATACTTAATTGCCAAGCGGTCAGCGCTCCTCTCCATATTACGGCTAATCCAGTTAAGTAGAGGAAGTAGACAAACCTGTAAAGTGACAAAGCAAAATATCCAGATACCCAAGCTAGCAACATCAGCTAAATCTAAATTAAACCGGCTAAAGATTATCCCGGCAAATCTAAACAAAAGATAAAAGCTGAACAAGGTTACTGCGGAGTTGAGCATCAACATTTTTATCAAGTGTCTTAGCCGGAAATGTGCAAACTCATGCGATAATATTACTTCAATCTCTTCTGGGGAAAATTTTCCCTGCAGTGTATCGGTTAAAACCACACGCTTTGATTTTCCCAGCCCTAACAATGCCGCATTTGCCTTTGTGGTCTTCTTACTAAAATCAATCTGATAAACATCAAGAATCTCCACAGCCATGCGCTTGGCTAAATTGAGGATGCGCTGACGCAAGTCATCATTTTCAATTCTTTGATATTTAAAAAATAGGGGGATGATTAAAACTGGAAAAAGGCGTGTCAGAATCACACTAAAGAATATCCAGAAGATGCCGGAAATCCACCACCAGTTATCAGGATGATACTTCAAGAAATAGAAGAAACCCTCAATTAAAATAACAAAGATGACAAAACCAACAAAAAGCTCCTTAAGCTGATCGGCAAACCAGTGGGAGAATTTTTCTCTGGATAAACCAAAGCGATGCTCTAACTTATATGAGCGATAGAACTCAAGGGGAAGGTTAATCATAAAATAGAGCATGAAGAGAATCAGGCAGTAAAACAGAATTAACAAAATCCGATTGGCAACCAGACCAACTAACGCAGAGCCCAGCCACATGGCGAATCCGGAAAATTGCAGCAATGCTAAAACAAACAAAAGATAAACCATCTCCACAACCGCCAGCGTATATTTTATCCGCGAATATCTTTTTATCCGATCATCCATTTAAGTTGCTTGCTGACCAGCTACAGAATGCACATTTAGCATCTTGCGGGGGAACTGAATCCTGGCTCAATAACCTGCTTGCTTGGCTGAATACCTGATAGGCCTTCTGGGGATTAGTTTCTATCCTGAGTAATTGGATGTCGAATCTGGCCAGACCATTATCAGAAAGAGACTGCAGTACATAAAATACAAGATACCCAGAAGAATTAACTTTAAATCCGTTACTCTGTAAGAGAAATGTATAGATATTCAGTTGATTCTGATAATACCCGGCAGTACTCTCTTTTAACTCATAACCCCTTGTCTTATAGTCAACCGGGACGTAAACCTCCCCTTCTATAAAACACTCATCAAGTGCACCAATCAACGATATCTTTCCCTCTTCGTATCTTAAGCCAGTGCGCCAATTGCGCCATCTATCAATAACCTCCTGCTGCACTGGTTCTGCCTTTATCTTTCCTTGGAGTTCCGGGGGAAGCTTTCCGAGTTTGCGATATCGGTCAAAATGCTTCTTAATTAATCCGTCCATCCCGCGAGGAAGAGTCGATACAGGCCCCCCTGGCCGAGAAATCTTTTTCTTAACATATAGCCAAAAACAACGCGGGCATTCCAGGAACAGATTTAATGACGAGGGGGACAAAACAATCACAAAATAGGATCTCCCTTATATGTAGATTAGTTGATTAAAGATATTTGATTTTGCGAGAATGAAATTAATTCAGGGGGTAACCTTAAATACCTTATCGTTAGGGTGTGTTTTCTGGCTAACTTTAATGCCTACTAAATCACCTGCTTTTGCTTCCTGGACGTCCTGATGCTCTATCTGCATAGAAGCAATCTCTTGGGTAAAATCAGAGGTGTGGCCCTTTATATGAATGCTATCACCTACCTTGAGCAGGTCAGAAAGTTGGAGTATCGCCACGCTAATGTGGCCATAATAATGGGTTACTTTACCTATTTCTATTTCTGGCATAATCCACCTCCTTTTTAGAAATTATTCTTAACTCCCAGAATTATCTGCCTTAGCCTTTTTTTCTTCCTCAATAATAAATGCCTTGGTTGGATAATAGGAAAACGCCTTCTCAAAAAACTCCAGAGACTTGTTCCTATTGCCTCTATCTTTATAAGCAACTGCCAATTTAAGATACATACGAGTAAGATTAAAGGCAGCGGTTTGATAATCGGGATCTAGTTTTAATGCCTCTTTAAAGGCGAGTTCTGCCTTAGTCACCTCGCCCCTTTCTGCATAGATTACCCCTAGGTTATTAAAAATAAATTTCTTACATTGAGTGCTTCTATCTAAAATAATCGCTTTTTGGTAGCTTGTCTGTGCTCTATAAAAATTACGCATCTTCTGCGCCCTTACTCCCTCATTATAGTGGTTAAATGCCTCTTCAGAAAGTAGCTCAGCAGCATAACCTAAGCCACTAAATAATAATATCAAAACTAATATAATTGAAGTCCTGGCAATCATATAGCCCTCCTTTTTGCCTTATCTATATTACAATCATATTCTAGATTATGTGCTTATAGTTTATCAGAAGCGAATAAAAAAATCAATAAAGGGATTGTCAATATGCTTGGATATCTTCTTATAATGATAACTTATCAAAATCAGGCTGATGCCAACAAAAATTAATATGGCTGCCACAACTAAGGATAAAAGTGGTGGATATATAGCTATTAAAATTCCCGCCATCAGAATCATCACCCCTAATAGCATAAATGCCCCTCCTTACTTAAAATTATAATGCTTTCTAACTGGCTCTTTTACTTCCCAGCTACAGGATAGGCCCTTGGGAAAAGTCACTAAATCCCCTGCTCCAAATTTAATCTCTTCACCGCCTTCTGTCTTAACCACCACTCTTCCCTCCAGGAGATAGCATACCTCAGTTTGGTCATAATGCCAATCAAAAGAAGAAATCTCCTTCTCCCAGATGGGCCAAGAGAAAACTCCTATCTGGTTTAGTCTTTCTTGACTAGGCTTCTCAATTTTTACTTCACTCATCTCTTCTCCTTTTTAATAATTCGCTCGGCTAAATTTAGCGCTTCCCTTTTAGTCTTTATCTTGCCGATTGCCTGGGCTTCCTTTATCTGCGACAAGATTCTGCCAATCAGGGGCGAGGGCTCTAACCGAAAAGACTTAATCAAATCATTGCCATTAATCAGGCGCCGGGTTTTTTTCTCTTTGCCTTTCTTAAAATATTCCTTTATTAAACGCTGGACAGTCCTCTCATGGCGCTGGCGAGATGCATGAGTGGTCAAATAACCTTTGGTTGCCCGCTGATCAGCCAAAGAGATTAACAACACACTCACTGACTCCCTATCTGCATCACGGAAGAATCTAAATCTTGCCCGGGGTGTCAACACGGGATTATCAGCCAGATACCCCGGACGCAGATGAAAGCGAATCATCTTTTTTAAAATTTCTGTTTCCTGATTGGACAATCTTAGCCGCCTGGCAATTCCCTCAACCATATTGCTGCCTTCCCGCTCATGCCCGTGAAACATCACCTTATCTTCCTCAATGCGTAGGGTTTTTGGTTTCCCCACATCATGTAAAAGCGCTCCCAACTTGATCAGTTCGTGGCGACGGCGCCCCGAGGAAATCTCTTCACTTAAATAACCCTGGATATCTTGATTACGATTAGAACTCTGGATTATTCTCTCCAGCTGATTAATCGTCTCCAAGGTATGCTGCCAGACATCAAGATGATGATAAGGACCCTGGTTTAATCGACGCATTGCTTTTATCTGGGGAATTATCAGCTCGAGTAAACGATAGCGGTCTAAGCGGGATAAGAATTCATATCCTCGGTGGCTGGCCAATATCTTAAACAACTCATCACGAATCCGCTCAGCAGAAACCGCTTTTAGTTTATTCCTTTTCTTCTTAACCAATCCCAGAGTCTTTGAATCAATCTTAAAATTTAATATGCAGGATAGGCTGAATGTACGTAAAATCCTCAATGGATCATCATCAAATACATAAGGACTAACCGCCTTAATAACCCCGCGCCTTAAATCATTTAATCCTTGATAAGGGTCAATCAGGTGATGATTAAACAATTTGCTCCCGGGTTCACTCAATCTACCTCTATTCTCTAAGAATGCCTTTAATTCTACTGCCAGGGTATTAATGCTGAAATCGCGCTTTCCCAAATCCTGCCATAAATTATTTGCTCGAAAATCAGTAAAATCAAGGGTATACACCTTCTTTTGACTTCTCTTTAGGAGCCGCGCACAACCATTGGCCTTGTCTAAGACTACAAAACCAGCAGAGAGTTGTTTAGCTAAACCAGCAGCAAATTTAATTGCATTTTTTTTCACCGCAAAATCAATATCCAAATTACTTCTCAATCGGCCAAGGATTATATCACGCAGGAATCCGCCAACAATATAAAGTGGGGTGTCTCTTGCCTGGCTGAATTTTAGAATATAGCCTAAGATGCGTATGTCTTTATCGGTGATAGAAGATTGCTTCATAGATTTTAAAGATAAAATATTGCTGGGGCCAGCGTACTTAAATCTATGGTTGCTACTGAAGAGCGTCTACTTAACCAACCAGCACATTCTCCTGGGTTAATTAAGATAGAGGAATGTTTATGCTGGATTTCTGGTTTATGGGTATGGCCAAAGATAACCAGCTGCGCCTCTTCGCTGGTTAGGTTTATTGAATGTAGATCATGGACTAAAACAATTCTACGGCCTGCTAAACTGATCCTTAAAGGGCCGGGCTTTATTTTTCCCTGAGAAACTCGGGTAAGCCCAACTTGCTCGCCATCATTATTGCCAAATACGCCAGAGAATTCACAGGATAAATCTTTTAATAAACTGGCTACTGCAAAGGGGGCAATATAATCCCCTGCATGGAGAACAAAATTTACTCTCTTGCGGTTAAAAAATCTAACTGCCTTTTTAATTTTAGGTAGATTGTCGTGCGTATCGGCAAGAATACCTATCCTCATTTATCAAATACCTCGGTCTGCTTAAGTACTGCTTCATCAACAAATATGGGAACATTTGCCCTTACTGCCAAGGCAATGCTATCAGAGGGACGCGCATCAATAATCTTGGTCTTACCGGAATCGGTTTTTATAACCAGTTTAGCAAAGAAGGTATTTTCTTCTAATCGGTCAATAACAATCTTTTCTAAATTGGCCTCAAGGTTTTTAATCATTGAGTGCAATAAATCATGGGTAAGCGGGCGGGGAGGATTAAAACCGCCGATCTTCAGCTTAATTGCCGAGGCTTCATTTAAGCCAATCACAATGGGCAGGAGTCGCTCTCCATTCTTTTCTTTTAAGACAATCAATTGGTCGTGTCTTTTCTCATTAATCACAATCTTATTTAATTCCATCTCAACCATTAGCCTCTCCTTGTCCTTTTGTGTGTTTTTTCTCTCTGTAATATTTCATTTAGCGCCTTCATAAACTGGCTGATATCTTGAAAACGTCGATACACTGAAGCAAACCGAACATAAGCAACATCATCTAATGACTTTAACTTCTCCATTACCAATTCCCCAATCAGCTGACTGGGTACCTCGCGGTCTGATTTTTTCTGAATCGCGCGTTCAATCGAGGTAACCACTTCCTCCATCTTATCAATACTGATTGGCCGCTTCTCGCAGGCCTTAATTATCCCGCCTAAAATCTTTTTGCGATCAAACGACTGTCGCCGACCATCCTTTTTAATCACCATCAAAGATACATCTTCAATATATTCGTAAGTAGTAAAACGCTGACCACACTTGGCACATTCCCGCCGACGTCGAATTGCTGAATTCTCTGCGGTTGCCCTTGAATCAACCACCTTATCGTCTTTAAAGCCGCAATAGGGACAGTTCATTGC
The DNA here is from genome assembly GCA_050122705.1 of Candidatus Omnitrophota bacterium. Lineage (GTDB taxonomy): Bacteria > Omnitrophota > Gorgyraeia > Gygaellales > JAHJCI01 > JASFIK01. The sequence goes on from JASFIK010000022.1 coordinate 13,338, forward strand.
TTTGCTATTCTTATTTTGATCTTGCCTTGTTTAAGAAAATTCATGGCCATCTTATCAGGATAACCTTTGGCAATCACCACATCTTTGATACCAGCGTTAATCAACATCTTAGCGCAGATAATACATGGTTGATTGGTAATATAAAGCGTACCTGCTTTTACGCTAACCCCATGCAATGAAGCCTGAATAAGGGCATTCTGTTCTGCGTGTAGACCACGGCATAATTCATGACGCTCACCCGAAGGTATCTCTAATTTCTGTCTTAGGCAACCGATATCTAAACAGTGCTCTAGACCAGAAGGCGCCCCATTATACCCGGTGGCTAATATCTTTTTATCCCTCACCAGAACCGCACCCACCTTCCGCCGCAAACAGGTAGCCCGCTGAGAAACCAACCCAGCCATTTCTAAAAAATACTCATCCCAGCTAGGTCTCCTACCCTTTGATTTCAACTTGCCCTTGTTTG
>JASFIK010000023.1:0-13768 GCA_050122705.1 Candidatus Omnitrophota bacterium
CCCTGGGTTAGAGATAAATCAGTGGTAATGACTAATCTCCATCTTGGCGGGGCACGAGGTGAAAGCTGCCTTAGTTGTGCTAATCTCTGTTTTAAAATTTCATAATCGTCATTCACGAATCTTTCTAGATCATTCTGCAAATCAATACCCTCTACCTCAATATTAGTTAAAATCCTATCTTTGCCCCATCTCTGCTCAGCTTGATTTCTGGCCTCTTCGGGGACCGTAAGTGGATAAGTGCGCGTCATAGAAATTAGGCTCTTAACTTTAAATTCTAAAATATCAATTTCTCTTCTTAGGCTTTTACTATTTAGAACATCTGCTTCCGGATTTATTGAAAGAATTCTTGCAATCTCCAATATCGCAGCATTGGCATGATAAGCTAAATCGACTAACACCCTATCTAGATCGGCCTTCGCTAATTTTGCTTTATTATCTTCTAATATTGTTGCTATTTTACCAGCCTCATTTACTATCCTTATAGAATTCGCAACTAAGTTTTGTTTAGCCTCCCGAGCATATTCTGAATTATCATCAAGGTGCCTTTCTAAATAAAGAGGCCTTGAATATTCTTTTAAATTAGTAAGCAAAAATCTGAGCGACTCTTCTATATGTTGTTTCTCAGGCACGGTTCCATACAACAACCACCGCATACAAGAACCGAAGATGCAATGGGCTTCCTCGTTTATTATGCCTATACCAATAGCATGCTCTGTTTTTTCACTATACCCAGCTCGATACCCGATAATTTCAAACATCCTATAATAAAGATCTTTTAGTATCTTATCTCTGCTGGCTTCTATTGGCTTCCTACCATCTTGGCTTAATTTTTCGATGGGCCAGGGAAAATGCTTATGATTTGCTACTTCTCTAAGGTCAGCGAGTCGATATGGCGTGGAACTATCCAACCACATAAAGGCATTGGTGTCCCTCATCGCCTCATTTTCATTGGTTATACCTTTATATATATGGCTAATCAACTCGTGATAGAGGATTTCGAGTTGCTTGGCTTCAGGCAGGCTGAATAAATAGGGATGGATAAATACGGTATTCTCTGGATAATCCTGCGAGATTAGTTGGCCTAAATTAACTGCAGCAACACAACCCTGGGTTAGAGATAAATCAGTGGTAATGACTAATCTCCATCTTGGCGGGGCACGAGGTGAAAGCTGCCTTAGTTGTGCTAATCTCTGTTTTAACACATTATACTGATTTTCAAGGAATTGCTCAGGATACACTAGATTGAATGTATCTATTTCTGTGATATCGGTTAAAATCCTATACTTGCCAAATCGCTGCTCTGCTTGCTTTTGGGCTTGTTCAGAAACGGAAAGAGGATAAGTATTGGTTTTCCCTTCTGAATCAGAAGAGGAGTCTGAAGCCAATAATTGCGCAAGGGCAAATGAAACAATGTTATGAAGCATAAGTACAAAATCACAAACAACTTCATCGCTTTGAATTGCCGAGTCTCTATATAGGTCCTCGAGTGCCTCTTGCATTAACTCGAGGAAATCTTCATTATTGCGGTTACCTTCAATAATCTCTATGTATTGAGGGGCAAGTTCCTCTTCTATTTTTACTTCTCTGCCTGGTTCATTAACTCTGCTTCTTATATTATCCACAATTACATTTACTAGTTCTCTTGTTGGGCCTCTAAAGCCGATAATATCCTTGACCACGTGACTAATCAGTGGTCCAATAGAAACGCGCTGTTTTCCCCGCAAGCTCTTAGGTAAGGCTACTGACTTGGTAGTTATGAATAATCGCGGCGGCATTAACTCGCGAGACTCATCTATATATCTTGGTCTTGGCTTTATGTCTCTCCCAGAGCTTATAGCAGCGGTTATTTCCCTATAAGTGTGCCCTGTCCGGAAAGGATCAAGCCCTCTGACTAACTTACCATGGACAACCCCGGTTAAGATTCTTACCCAAGATAAGTACATTTTTCTTACTAATACATACGTAGCAGCCAATAATGTACCACCTGAAGATGTTTCATCATCAATAATGAATACCCAACAATCCTTGATATCTTTGCCGTTTACTTTTGTAATTTTCTGATTGTTCTCATCCAATATATAAGGAGGTATTTCTACTTCTGTAGGGCTCTTTCTTTTTTTATCCATATAACCGCAGGATATATTTATTGTAATGCCGTAGTTTTCTCGAATGTAATCTTCTAATAACAGGGTAGCTTCCCGCACATACATAAATGCTCCGTCATCAGGTGCTATTACTATCAACGGATGTTCCCCTAACTCCTCAACGAGCGACCGATTTATCTGATTAACTAACCACTCAAACAGATCCTCCGCCACCTGAACAAATGCATTGAGGTTATAAAGTTTATAAGGATAACTATCTAATTGGACTAACCCACTTTGCTTACCATAATGAACATTTAAGGCAAAATAATTATCTACCAGAGCGTCAATTGCCTTTAGCATTGCCAGCGCGCTTATTCCCTGGCCTGGCTTAAATATCTTATCCTGCCTGGAATATCCTGCATAAGTTAAAATTAAAGAGATGCTGCCTACTCTTGCTTGTCGCAAAGCAACCAGCATAAGCCATAATTCTACAATATCCAAGTTGTTCTCTGTGCTGTGCAGTAAAACTATATTCTGTCCCTCTAAATTCTTAGGTAAGGTTATCTTCCAATCTATAGGATTGCGGCTTTCTTTGGAAACCTTAATTCTTTGACTTATGGCATTTATAGCATCAGCAGCGTCTTTTGCATCAGCTCTTAAGCGTTTGTGTTGATATAATACCCGGTGTGTCCAAATCGGAGGGCTTTTCTTGCCCCTCATCCCTAAACCACCAACTTCATACGGTACGACTATCCCTCTTTCATCACGATAAGCCATCCCGTCAAAATGATAACGCAACATTATCTCTAAGCCATTGTTAATATCGCGTAATTTCTCTGTAACAAATTGTATATTGCTGGCACCGTAGTAACGCAACATCTCTGCCAAAAAGACTATTTCTACGATATCATCAGGAGAATCTATAGAACAGGTAAAGGTAACCTGTGCATCTTTAAGCACATCAGGATTTAAGATTCTTAAATTCCATTCCCTATCAGGAAAGCGCATGGCCTTTATCCTTACTATTCCCTTTTCAGTTTCTATCGTGATTTTAGAGGGTAATGTAGCTACTATCCATCCAGAACTAACTCCCCAAGGCGACCCAAAAGTACCCCTATCAGAACCTTCCCCGAATGGCTCTGAATAGTCAAACCTCTTTAGATTGGCCTGCGGAAGCAATTCTTTTAATCTATAATCCATATCAATAAGGCGCATATATGCATCTGGTCCTGAGCTGTCGTAATATGAATTCCATATCGAAGGCGCAAAATATATCATCCCGCCATCAGTGTTTGCTTGCCTTACCAAGGACTCAGCATGTTGACGCAGCTCTATTCCTCGATAAAGCAGAAGATTCATTGAAATAACAATATCAGCCGGACCAAACATATCAGTATCAACATCGCCATAGATAAAAACCACACCATCATCAGTTCTATTTCTCTCTGCCTCGATTAAGGCAGAATAGTCCTGATCAACCCCAACTACTATTACATCAACATATCCCTGTTTTCTAAAGTAAGCAGCCATACCGTGACTTGCCTCGCCAAATTGGCAACCCACATCTAAAACTTGTAAAGCGTCCTGCCTCTGCCACGGGCTAAGATCAACCCTCTCTATCTCCCCTTCAATAATATTTTTTGCTTCACTATCAGACACCTGCTTTTTAATCTCAGGAATAACTTTCCTGGCAATTATACTGCGTACCAATATTGATTCATCAATTAACATTCTCTCCACCAATGCCAGGGTTATATCCTTGTATTCATCGCGATATAACTGACCTAAAATCAATACTGCCTTGGCGCGTACCCAGGCCTGTTTTTCTCTCCATATTATATTAATCAGCGATCGAATACCTATAGTACCCATATTTCGAATCTCTTCGACAATCTCTTTATCCCTCTTTGAATTAGTACTACGACTAGTGTGCTTGCCTTCTATTTTTAAATATTCATTGTTAAGCTTGTTTAGAATATATTCCGCTAAATAGGTCTCCAAGGCAGTTGTTAACTCTTCTCTTTCCTCATCCAATAGACCCAAGCGCTGCATAATCGCTTCAATTAACTCCTCTGGATTTAATTTTGCCAGCTCCGGCTCTGCTTCTATTAACTGCCTAATCTGCTTATTGAAGTCCCTGGCTGCCGCACCAAGATCAGGCCTTAAATTTGGTACTCTTTTAGGCTTGGAGTAAGATTTTCTCTTATTCTCATATTCTTTCCAGGCATCTTCTATGATCATCTTCAATCTGTTTTCAAAATCAAATTTATTTCGTAAGCCATCGCCTAAGGTTTTAAATGTGGCACGATAGCGCTCAACATGTAGAATCATCTCAACTAATTTTTCAATATCGTATGGAGAAACAATCGCCCGCTGTATAAATTCATTCTCTGAATGCGTATCTATAAATTCAGTTATGCTCTTGGTTAATCCGAAGGTATCCTGAAAGATAAGCGAATCCCATATGAACGGCTGCCCTTTCTTTGCAAAGGCATTAAGATAGACTGCGTTAGTTAAATTATCGGCTCCGGTAATATAAAGGGGAATCCCATCAGACAAAATAAACAGCCTCTGAAAGATATATCGCGGTACTTTAGTAAGCTCAACAATCGTAACATTGGTCTTGCCTTCTTGGATAAGTACAGATTTATTCCCGTCGTAATTAAAGAGTGAATAGTTACTATTTTGGGCGGTTTTTTCTATTGCTTCTTTCACCTTGTCAAATCCAAAGGCAAAAAATATCGTCAAATCCCTTCCGGCAAATCCGGGATTTATCCTGGCTTGCTCTATAGCTTCAAAATACTGATTAACCAAAGGTTCCGAATGAATGTAACTAAAACCCCAGTTGCTAGAACTAATTACAGAAAGATATTTTTCATCTATTCCAATTGTACGCAGAATAGATTCCCTCTCCTTTCTTATGCCTCTTTCATTTAAGTCACCAAGTCTCTTGACCTCATCTTGGAATTCAGGGGCAAGCGGCGGAAGGCCCAGACTATCTTCACTTAGATTAAGCGGGATATCCCACTCTGTTGTAGTGCCACCTATAGTCTTATTTATTCCGCTCCAAGGAAGCTCAACTGCAAATTCATGAATAAAAAGCCGCACACCTGCTGACTCTCCACCTATTCTATATCTTGCCTTTCTTAATTGGTCTTCATTACTATAAACAGCGTATACAATAGCAATATCTTCAGCTCCAATATAATCGGCTTCCCAATCACGCCATTGCTCTCCTGGATTAACAAATTCTATCCCCTCAATCTCCTGGAGCTCCTTTTCTGGATGAATTCGATAGTCTAATAGCGGTAGTTTACTGAAATCTTCGGGAGAATGAAAGATGGCCCGAATCTTCTTATCAGGATACATAATCTTTAGTCTTCTGCTTATATTGAGCATAAACGCAAAATCGCCCATACCAGCCATTGCCCGATGTAGAATAACATTAATATACCTAAAGGCGACAATCCCTCTTTTGAACTCCTCAACCTGTGTTTGAATGGCTCTATTGTGGGTTTGCTCTGCAGATTCACCAGGAAGTGCTTTTACTGCTTCATGAAGATCAATATGCCTGATTGCCCAGTTGATTGTCTCTTGATCATAGCCTAAGTTTTGAAGGATAGTAGTTGCCTCTTGTTTCGCGGCATCATCCCAAGTTGTGTTAGTGGTAATTTGGTAGGTTAGTATTGCTTGTCTGTCTTCTGCGGATAATTTTTGTGTGAGTAGTTCAACAAACTCCTCTCTTGAAGGCGGACCAGTAAGCTTTCCAGTCTCAATTAAATACTTAACTATCGCGATCTCAAACAGAATGTCTGCTAATCTGGTAGCGCCCTTAGAACCAATAGCAAGTTCGGGATAATCTTGGGCAATATCGTATATATCCTGAGCGGTGATGGAATGGGTATCTTGTGTTGTTGTTGGTGAAAAATGTTGCTCGACCAACTCTCGAACTGACCTTCCATCGCCAATAACCTTATCTTTCTCGGTTAATTCTGTAGCCAAGAATAGCCAATTAATAGCATTAGGAACAGTCCACACATCTTTTCGCACCAGCTTCTTGGCGTTCCCGCTCATCTTTCTATACAGATTTTGTTCGGTCAACAAATTATATAAGTGTTCGGCAACTTGTTTTGTATCACCAACCGCTACCACATACCCACTCTTGCCATCTTGTATCTGTAATGGTAAGCAGCCAGTTTGATAAACAATAAACGGTATCTCTTTATCCAATCCCTCAGAGGGTTTAACTTCAAAGCCCTCAGCAAAGGAAAGTTGTAGACCAATATGACTCGACCTTAAGAGGGCATTAAGTATTTGATCAACGTGGTTCAGCCTAGCTACTTTAATATCGTTAGTAATATTTCTATATTCATCGCGCTGCAATCTTTCTAATGTATCATGATATATTGGCTCACCCTCTGGATCATCAATAGCGCCGTTACCGACAATAACTAATTGTGGAGTATGCCTATCCTTATAGCCTTCGTTTTTAAATTTTTCTCGTAATATCCTATATGCCTCCAATACATCTGGAATACCTTTGGAAGGATCAAACCTGGCAATCTGAATAATATATGGTCTTGTTAAATCAAGTGGCTCCTGTTGATTACTTCTTAAGACCTCATTAAATAACTGTAAGTAATATTGTATCTGCTGTTCGGTGAGTGGCTTGTTTAATCCATCTAATGGATCAGAGGTCGCAGGCATAAATACCACTTTTTCCTGAAGTACGCTATCTGGAACAAAAGATCTGCTTGGATGACTGACAAATATATCTATATAATCTTTAATATTATCCCAGATAAAGTTCCATGTGTGATGTTGCATAGTGTTAGCCATAGCAATTAAGTGTCTTTGCAGCTGAATATGAGAGCGATAGATAATCTTTACCCTGGAATTTAATTCTTTAATATAATGGGCCATTCCTGATGGTTGAGGATCATCAATCACTATCACATCAGCTCCCCCCACTACATCCTTAAATCTACCCACATTTTTTATACTCCACTGAGTAAAATTATCTTTATCCTCATAGGTCAACTCTTTCAGCTCTACATATGCTACTGCCTGTAGAACATTATGCACCTTCCCCTTGGTAATCTCAAAAATCGCTGGGTCAGCTTCCATTACATACCAATGCGCATCTACCCCTAATAGCTGCAAGAAGCGAATCAATGAATGGCGCATAAGTGCAACCCCTCCGCCGCGAGGAGTAGAACTGAAAAAGAATAACTTCTTGTTTCTAAATCTGTGCACCAAATCCATGACTAAATACCAATCTTCTTTAGGTGTAATCTTGCGGTAGTCTTCAAGTGTAACTAGCTGTGTAACATAAACCTCTCCAGTCCTGGGATCAACTGATACCCTGGGAACATCCAATATGCCAATTTTTATGAAACGGCTAATTGCATCTCCCACAGACTGCTGTGCTATCTCTGCAGCGCTGGTTCCTACTGCTGGTCTAATCTGACACAAAACATCCATTTCCAGCCATAGGCGAGCTGCTAAGACTTGCACTTCCCATGATTCTCCACCGCTAAGAATCGCGCTTACAATTTTTACATTATTTGTTTGCATATATTCATCCAGCTTCTCTGGTATTTCCTTTATAAAACTCCTTCCTTCTGTATTTATGAATTCGCTATCAATTTTATCACCAGTTACTATAGCTAATTGGAAGCCACCATTAATTATATAAATACCAGCATGTGCGGAGGCGGGAATAGCAGCAGATAAAATTTTCTTAAGCAATAACAGATAATCCTGATCTAATTTTACCCCTCTATCTTTTATCGCTTTTAAGAAAGTATTCAGTTCTTTTGGATTGGCTTTAAAATAATCATAGCTTATCTGGCAGGCTATTGTATGAGATCCAGTTTCAAGCTCGCTAAATTCATGACGCAGAATATCCTGTTGAATTACAAAAGGCAAGCTAAAGAAATAGGGATGGATAAAAATCGTATTTGAACTCTGAGCGCATGCAGAAATATAAGGTAGTTCTGTTGTCGGGTCAATGCTTAATCTTCTAGTATCAGTGGTAATTTCTATATTAAATTCAGGGGGAGCACGGACCAACTGAGCAAATCGAGTCAAATAATCCTCTAAGACTTCTTGCCAATTGTCATATAGTTTGGCTTCCTGTAAAGTCAAATACAAATAATACTTTCCTTCAACAAATCTTGCATTTGCTCTGGAAATCCTGCGTGTCCCGTATTTAGCAACCGCTCTTTGATGCGCCTGTTTAGCTACTAACAGTGGATATTTTTGGGCATCATCCGATCTTAATGCCAAATATAGTGCCTTATCTTTTAGGGTTTCATAGGTAGCATAGGTAATTATTCTTAAATCTTTAATATTCTGTTCTAATGTTTCTGGTTTTACACCTTGTATATGATTTAAAAACTCCTTCTGCGTAAGAATCACAAAAAGCGTATCTTGATTATTGTAGGCTGCCTGATATGAGTGATGATTCCAGTCGCTACCAATAAACACCAATACCCGCTGCGATAAGTGCTGCTGCAGATAATCTTGTAACAAGTTAATGTACTCCTGAGACCTCTGTGCGTAGAAGACAACCTCTATAAATTTATGCTTCTCGATTAATCTATTTTGGATTGCCTTTATTAATTCCGGCAAGGATACCTCTTCTGCTTGTGGAATCTCTGCTGCCTCTAACTCCCTCATTTTCCTTTTGTAGATTTCTACCTGCTCTTGGGTTACGAAATTAATGGCGTAAGAATACGATAGCAGGGCTACAATTATCTGTAAGAAGTAGGTAGCCTGCATCATCGCCAAAACATTATTCTCAGAACTAGGCGCATCAATTGATGTAAAGAAGTTTGGAAGTTCTTCTGGCGAAGAAACTACCAAGGTCTTTGGATTAAACCCGTATATCTTAGAGCCCAAAGACTCCTGAAATAACTGACTAATCCAGGTAAGCAAGGCCGATTGGAGCTCAGGCTTAACCCTTATCCCGAAATACTGTGTTTTATCTCTCGCTAATCTCTCTGCCTCACTCGCGGCAAGCTGTCTTAATGTATCTATCTTTTCTAAATATTCGGTATATAGACTTTCAATGATTGCAATGTCTTTTCCCAATAAAATCACCAACGGCAGGAAGAAAATTAGCGTGTGCGGTGCCGTAAACCTTCCCCCAATATCGGTATGCTTATCTGGCTGAATCGGCAGGCTGGATACACCTTCCCATCCGCGTTCAGCAAGTTTAGTCTCCCCGCCTTCATCTATAAGCCAGAGATAATGATTCCTATAGTTTAAACCTATATTTTCAAAGATTTCTCTTAAATTATTAGATAAAACATGTGTTTCTTTGGTAGTGGCGGATTTACTGATTGATATGACTAAAACCTTTTCCCAATCATCTATCTGGGAGTTAATCTCATCTAAGGCTGTCGGGTCAAGTTGATCATAAGCAAAAACCTTGTATTTGGATTGCTCATCTAAGATTTCAATTAACGCCTTGACTGTATTAATCGAACCACCCATGCCAATAAAAATGAAGTATTCCTTGCCTTTTGCTATCTCTAAGAATAACTCAAGGTTATTTTGGATATCTTCCCAGGCAGGAGGGATAACCCAGCCTAAGCGGGCATGATTACCTTCAAATCCGATTTCGCGGTAGAGATTGGACTCGCTAATTTCTTCCTTGGTTTGTTTGCCAGCGGATTCTAATAAATTATTTCTAATTTCATTCATCCGCAAATACTCTTCAACCTCTTTACCTACAGATTCTAAATTTAAATTCTTGGATCTTTTATCAGCATCTTCTTCGCTTAAATTCAGCTGTTTTTGTATATTTGCTTTTGTCACCAGGGCATAACCTTTTTGTTCCAACCAATCTAAAACTACTCCGCCTATAGAGAGTTTCCTATGCTGTGCAGATGATGAGTCTATCCTTTCGTTCTCCATAATTGGTGTCTCATACGAACATACAAATGTTGGGTCATTTGAGGAAGCCCTGAATACAAATCTACCAGCAAATCTGTCATTTAATTCAAAGACAATATCAGCGAACCTAAAGAGCCCCCCTTCCTCAACAGAATCATGATAGGTATTAAATGCCCCTACTCTCAATTTTCCTGCAGGAGTATCATAGGTTTTGCCAACTTGAAATTCCTCTTGGAGTGCTCGAATACCTGTATCTTTACCCAATGCGATTACTGCTTGGGGTGGATTAGTAGGTTTCTGGGGATCATATCTCCAACCTGAATCATTGCGCGGATCAGAGGAAAGCCTGGATAAAAGCACTGGATGGAATGCTGGTTGGAATCGAGGTGACTGCAGGTATGGTACACTCTTTTCCTGATAAGTCTCAAAGAAGGGATTCATAACTTCAGTTTTATCATTGACATACTTTGCTTTCTTTACCATGGTTGCAAATAAAACTGCAACTGCTAAAGGATTCTCAATTTCGCCTGTCACATCCAGCCAGCAATGACCTGAGCGTTCCCCATAAATCGGGATTACATATCCCTCTGCTTCTTGCAATTCCTTTCTTTTAGCCTTTAAGAATACGTAACCAGCATCTGTTTGAAATGTCTCTATACCTAAGCGCTGGGTTATGTCATCTACGCCGTAGGTTCCTAATACATCGCGTATAACCCCTAACCTTTTATTAATGGCCTCTGGATTATAGCCTAAGTTTTCAATTAAATAGGGCAATAAAACAACCTGTAGATTATCAGGGGCAAGTGTATGAAATGTTATTTCTGATTCAATAAGTGATTTCTCTGGAACAACAATAGCCCCTCTATCGCCATCAAGGTCAAAGGCAATCCCAAAATCAGCATTTTCCTTTGCTATTGTTGCTTTTAATTGGGTAAGGTTTTCTTCCTTGGACGGATCAGCCCTATGCTCACCCTCTATCTCATGAATGTCGCCATTAATTAGAATTACCTCTGCACCTAATCTACTGAATGTATTAGCAGTTAGTTGTCCGCTGGGTGTATTTGCTCCTTCTACCGCTATTTTAATACCTCTCAAAGGTCTACTTAAACCAACCCTGTTTTCCCAATCACTTAGGACATTTACTGGAAAATCAGATGCTTCAATCTCCCTAGCCAAATCATATAAAGAGCCCTCTTGTGTAGCAATCTCTCCAACGAGAACATTCATTCTCACGCAGTTTTCAACTATATCACTAGCGATAAATCTACCCTTCTGCGCGCTCTCTATTTCTCGCATCTTCTCTGGATGCTCGATAAGCTCTATAATAGAAGCCTTTGATGCCTCCTTTATTTCTCTGGTGGTCATACTTTGTAAGCTGCCATCTTTTTTAGCAAGCATCGCTACCTTAAAGCCTCTAACAATAACCTCCTTGGGTCGAGAAACATGGCTGGCAGTAATAAAGATGCTCATTAAAGGTTTGTGTTCTTGTACCGCCCAGGAATAAGAGGTAACTGCATTAGGTCCGCCAGCAGAAACATAAATAACATCTAAACCCGTATATCTTAAGGCAGCCACTAGTGCTTCAACTAGTTCCGGTTCAATCCTTCTTGCGTCCCGAGCAAGTACCACTCTACGATTATCAGTTATACCAGCAATTCCTGCTTTCTCTAATGCCATAGCTGCCCATACCAGGCCAAAGCGAAATATTACTTCAGGTTTTACAACTGGTCCGGTTGACCTATAGTCATAATCCCTGAACATATCCAGATTCAAATTCTCAATCGAAACATTCAGGGATATCCATTTCTCCCATTGAGAATAGGCTACAGCTGCTATTCGGATAAATTCATTTTCTAACTCAAGATTCTGGTTATGGGTTAGGCCGTGTAGTGTGCCTAATTCGTGTAGGGTGGTTAAAGCTAATTCAGCAGGATTGTTGAGGATGGATTCATCAAGATAAAGGATTCCTTCATAGACAGCACCAAAGAATAAATCAAACGGCCCTGCCCTTAAGTGGCCAAGATCAGCTAACAGCTCCTCTAATCTGGGTATCCAGTTGGTCCGGTTGGTTACTTCTAAGAATTGCTTTACCTGCTCAGCGGATTCCAATAAGGTATCGTATTCAGATTTAGCGAGATTTCTTATCTGCTTCTGGCTGATTTCCTGAACCACTTGCTCTGGAGTTAAAGGCAAACCTGACTTTGAGCGAGCAGAATCAGGAGCGCCTCTTTCTTCTTCAAGTACATCATTGATAATTATTCTAATCTTAGAGACAATGGCAGAATTGGATAATATATCAATACCTAAAGCTGCGTAATCAATGCCGAGCTTTTTAGAGCCCTGGGGATCTTTTTTCCAATTTTGCCATCTTTCAATTTCTTCATCTAAGTCAACCCACTGTAAATCCTTTACTTCGCTTTCCTGCCGCTTAATGAGTGTCTTTTCTTCATCAGTTACAAAATACACGTATAGGCTTGTTCTCTCATGGTCTTTAAGCCCTGACTCAGATACCTCATGAATAGTGGTTAATTCTCCGTCACTGCCGATCCTCTCAATTTTCGAACGGTCAAGATTAATTTGAGAGTCAAACACCTCTTCCTCAGTCTCATTTATTGCTCCATCAATATACTCCTTTATCAATCCCAAATGACCGCTAGCTGAGGCATCGCGACAACCAGGGAAATGCTTTTTGCTATCTGCCCTGACCTGAACCAAAATCCTACCTTCTTTATCAACCAAAATCATAAATACACCCCTATGCCAGGTACCATCAGCATGACACAATTCCCGCGGTCTGATTTCGCCAGTATAATTTCCCTCTTCATCAGTAACCAGGAAGAGTTCTTTCTCAAGCAACTCTGTTAAACTTATTTCCTGCTTAAGAAGTTCCCTATATTCTTCCTGCCATCTCTCTAATTGATTTAATGTCATTTTAGTATCATTATCAAAATAGGCTGCTAATTGTTCAAATTGAGCAGTATGTATTACATCAGTCTCCATTTTTAAGTGGGCCTTTCCCTTAGCATCCCTCTCTACAATAAAAACGCGAGCATCTGGATCAATAAGATATTCGTTTGTAATTCTATGTACATTAAATCGGCCACCGCCCCTTTTATCTTTATGTACCTCAAAAACTAAAACAATTGCTTCTTTGTCTGCAATCGATCTTGGTCTATAGGTCCAATCCTCATCAATAAAACCATTTAAACTAGCTATCATTGAAACCTCATTAGCCAAAACACCTACGGTTTCTTCGGTAATGATTATAAATTCTGTAACATCTTCTATCTTGTCAGAGACTTGACCTTCTATCTCATAGGGATTATGAATAAGAACAATGCGTTTAGGATTGGCTCGATAATAATTCAATAAATCGTAAATTATCGATACTTGCTCTGCTAATCTTATTTGTCTTCTTTCAGGCAAAACATTTTTAGGCGTAATATGATTATGTTCTCTTAAGATATTCCCGATAAATTCCTTTTCAATAGCTGGCCTTTCTTCTTGCAATATCTTTGTAACTGCTGTAATAGTATCTTCAACCAGGGGTTTTGAAGTAAGGGCGATGTATTCATGCTTAAGTTCGCTCAATACACGTAGGAAGATCTCCCTAACGAATTCCTCACATGCATCCTTGAAACCCTCATCCCCCCAAGGATTAACAACAATCCGGGAGTAATTGTGGCGCCTGTCTACCTGCTCAACTGCTTCTGCGAGGCGATTTATAAGGTCGAGATTAGGTGTTGTCCTGCCCTGCTGTTCATCTCTGGATCTTA
>JASFIK010000024.1:0-13625 GCA_050122705.1 Candidatus Omnitrophota bacterium
GTTAGTAGGCATGTTCATCGATGAGGCAAGAATTTATGTTAAAGCAGGAGACGGAGGCAATGGCTGCCATAGCTTCTATCGTGATAAATACCAACGTCGGGGAATTCCTGATGGAGGAAATGGCGGCCGCGGAGCAGATATTATTGTAGTTGCTGACCCAAATCTACTTACCCTTTTAGATTTTCAATATCGCCGGCACTTTAGAGGTAGTAACGGCAAGCACGGATCAAGTAAGAATAAGACTGGCAAAGCTGCCCCGGATTTAATTATTAAATTGCCCTGTGGGGCGATTATTAGAGATGCTAAAACTAACTGTTGTTTAGCTGAGCTTATCTGTCCAGGCGAGCGGGTTATTTTGGCCAAGGCTGGTAGGGGAGGCAGGGGTAATACCGGTAATCGCAGAGTAACTAAGGGTGAGCCTGGTCAGGAAAGAGACTTAATCTTAGAGCTAAAGCTTATCGCCGACGTAGGGATTGTTGGTTTTCCTAATGCGGGAAAATCTACTTTGGTTAGAGCGATATCCAATGCGCATCCCCAGGTTGCTGCTTATCCATTTACCACTAAGGCTCCGGTTTTAGGGGTAGTTAAGATTGATGATTCTTCTTTTGTGATTGCAGATATTCCAGGACTAATTCAGGGTTCGCACCAGGGTCGCGGATTGGGAGATAAGTTCTTGCGACATATTGAACGCACAAAATTGATTCTCCATCTTATTGATATGTCAGGAACAGAGGGGCGGGCTCCCTGGGACGATTACCAGGCAATAAATAAGGAATTAGCCTTATTTAACAAACAGCTTAGGCGCAGAAAGCAGATTATTGCAGCTAATAAGATGGATTTGGAGGAAGCACAGGAGAATTTAATTAGATTTAAACAGAGAATAAAGCATCGCGTTTATCCCATATCTGCCTTAAACAAAGAGGGCTTGGAGGATTTAATTGAAGCAATTAAAAAAGGACTATCAACGTATTGTAATTAAGATTGGCTCAAGCCTTTTGGTTAATCTAAAGATTATTGACCAGATTATCTTTCAGATAGCTGATTTGATTAAACAGAAGCGAGAGGTTGTTCTGGTTTCCTCTGGGGCAATTGCCTGCGGAATGGGTATCTTGGGCTGGAAATCCCGACCCACTAAATTGGAGCACCTACAGGCAGCAGCAAGTATTGGCCAGAGCGAATTGATGCAACTCTATCGCAAGCGATTTTCTGCTTATAAAATAAAGTGCGCTCAAGTCCTGCTTACCTGGGAAGACTTTGGCGATCGCCAGCGTTATCTTAATGCCTGCAATACCTTAAAGACTCTATTAAAATGGGAGAGTTTACCAATTATTAACGAGAATGATACGGTTTCGGTTGATGAAATAAAATTCGGGGATAATGATCGTCTCTCTGCATTAGTGGCTAATTTGGTTAACGCCGATATCCTAATTATTCTTTCTGATGTTGAGGGGTTGCTCAAGCCAAAGACACAAGAGGTAATTCGGGTAATAAAAAACATAACTACAGATGTTGAAAGAATTGCAGCATCTTCTGAAAAGTCAATTTCAGTAGGTGGCATGAAGACTAAGCTCTCGGCTGCCCGTATTGCTATGGAATCACAGATACCCTGCTTAATTATCAATGGAAAAAAAAGAGATTGCTTATCTTTAGCGATGACCGATCCGCTTAATGCAGGAACCTTATTCTTGCCTTCTGAGGCGCGGATATCAGCGCGCAAGAAGTGGCTTATCTTTTGCACCCGACCAAAGGGAAAGATTTGTGTTGATAGCGGGGCAAGAGATGCCTTGATTTCTGGTAAGAGTTTGCTTACAGTTGGCGTAGTAGGTTTAGAGGGAAATTTTGCTTGCGGGGATATTGTTGAGGTTATTGACCAGCGAGGCTCTTGTTTTGCACGTGGCAAGGTTAGTTTTCCTGCCCAGGATTTAGATAAGATAAAAGGAAAGCCAAAGATGAAAGAGGTCATTCATCGCGACAATCTGGTAATCGCTTAAGAATCCCTATAAGGATAAAAATATGGTCTTGAAATTAGCAAAGCATGCAAGAATGGCTCAACCTGCCTTAACTAATCTTTCTGCCAGGCAGAAGAATAAGATATTGTATTCTATGTCCGGGGCACTGGTTAGCCATCAAGGATTTATCATTAGTCAGAACAGGCAAGATCTTAAAGTAGCCAAGAGACTTAAACGCTCCTCGGCATTTATCGATCGGCTTACCTTGACTAAGGCGAGAATCAAGGATATGAGTAATTCACAAAAGGCTTTGATTGGCTTGCCTGATCCAGTGGGAAGGGTGTTAAAACAATGGAGGGCGCCAAATGGCCTGGCGATTTCCAAGGTATGTGTGCCTATTGGGGTAATCGCAATAATCTATGAGTCTCGGCCAGATGTAACCTCTGACTGTATTGGTTTGTGCATAAAATCCGGTAACTGTGTTATCCTGCGTGGCGGTAGCGAAGCAATCAATTCCAATAAAGCAATTTATCAGGTTTTATTTTCGGTTTTAAATAAGTTTGCTGTTCCTTCTGGAGTAATTGGTTTGGTTACTACCACCAGCCGTCAGGCAGTACGCAGTTTACTTAGGCTTAATGATTATATTGATTTAGTAATTCCGCGGGGTGGTGAAAGCTTGATTAGGCAGGTGGCGAGAATCTCACGCATCCCAGTAATCAAGCATTATAAAGGCATTTGTCACGTATATGTTCATAAGCATGCTGATTTAGCGATGGCAGAGGAGATTTGCTTTAATGCTAAAGTGCAGCGACCTGGTACCTGTAATGCAATGGAAACCATGCTGATTGATAAGGATATTGCTGCGTACTTTTTGCCAAGAATGATTATTCGCTTTAAGGCAGCAGGAGTCCAGATTCGCGGTTGCCCGATTACCTGCAGGATTATCAAAGGGATAAAGAGGGCGAGCCAGGCAGATTTTCGCACCGAATACCTTGATTTAATATTATCAGTTAAGGTAGTCAAAGGCTTAGATGAGGCGATAGAGCACATCAATAAATACGGTTCACATCACTCTGATTCAATTATTACACATAATCAAAAGGCGGCGGGAGAATTTTTAAAGCGAGTTGACTCAGCTTGTGTTTATCATAATGCCTCTACCCGCTTGACTGACGGTTATGAATTTGGTATGGGGACAGAGATGGGGATTTCTACTGATCGAATTCATGCGCGCGGCCCCATGGCGCTGGAAGAGTTGACTACATACAAATATATCGTAAGAGGACAGGGGCAGATAAGAAAATGAAGATTGGCATATTAGGAGGAACATTTAATCCTATTCATATGGGCCACCTAATCATGGCTGAGGAGGTACTCCAGAAAATCGGACTAGCCAAGGTAATCTTTGTTCCCACAAATAGACCTCCTCATAAGGATGATGGCGAGATTATTCCTGCGGCTTTTAGACTAAAGATGCTCAAGCTTGCAATTAGCGGAAATCCCCATTTTTCGGTATCTGATATTGAAATAAGGCGAGGCAATCTTTCCTATACCATTGATACGATAAAGGAATTGAATAAGATTTATCAAGGCAATGAGCTTAATTTTATTATTGGCTCAGACTTGTTTAAGTATTTAAATGAATGGAAGGATTTAAAAGAGATTATTACTTTGGTTAAGTTTATTGTAGCAACTCGTCCGGGTTATCCCTTAGAGAATCTGCCTGATTATATGACTACCATAACTATACGCGCTGTAGACATCTCAGCTTTTCAGATTCGTCAGTGCATAAAACAGAATCGCTCATTTCGCTATTTAGTTCCTGAGGCGGTTTGGCATTATATCCTAAAAAAGAGGCTTTACAAATGAACCTTAAGATAGGAGCATCAATTTTGGCTGCTGACTTTGCTCAACTGGATAAAGAGATACGACGTGTTGAGCAGGCAGGCATAGATTGCTTCCATATTGATATAATGGACGGGCATTTTGTACCTAACATCACCATTGGCCCAGGAGTTGTAAGGGATATTCGCAAGATTACCAAATTGCCTTTAGATGTACACCTAATGATTGAGCAGCCTCTTGACTGGGTAGACCAGTTTATTGCTGCCGGAGCAGATATGATTACCCTGCATATTGAAACAATTAGCCGATTAGCATTCTTACGCTATGCCAGGCGCATGCAATCAAAAGGCATAAAGTTAGGAATTTCTCTAAACCCTGATACCCCCCTTGTAAAGATTCAGGGTTTATTAGATGCAGTGGATTTTGTCTTAGTGATGACTGTCAATCCTGGCTTTGGTGGTCAAAGGTTCATTGCCAAGGTGCTCCCCAAGATAAAAGCCTTACGCAAGATTTACAATGGTGATATTGCGGTTGATGGCGGGATAAATGATTCTAATGCAAAGAGGGTGATTAAGGCAGGGGCTAATATTCTGGCTTGCGGAACATATATATTTAAATCCAGTTCTCCTAAGAAGGTCATTCGTAAATTAAGAGATTTATATTTATGAAGCAAAAATTACATAATATAAAATTTGGCACTGATGGCTGGCGGGGAGTAATTAGTGATAGCTTTACCTTTGATAATGTCCGACGGGTAGCGGTTGCCATCGCCGATTATTATAACCAGCAGGTAGACAGGCGCGCAAGGATTGTGGTTGGTTATGATACTCGTTTTCTCTCCCAGACCTACGCGCGGGTTATAAGTGAGGGTTTAGCAGCTAAGGGGATAAGGGTAATCCTTTCTGATAAGGCAATTCCTACACCCGCCTTAAGCTTTGCCACGAAGTCTAAAAATATGACTGCCGGAGTGATGATAACTGCCAGCCACAATCCAGCTATTTACAATGGGGTAAAAATTAAAACTAATTCTGGCGGAGCTGCTTCACCTGAAATTACCACTCAAATCGAAAAGAGGTTACCTAAATACTCATTAAGATTGCCAGTCAATTCTAAATTAATAATTAAAAGTGATTTAACCGCAGATTATATAAAATTCTTACGTTCCTACATAAATTTAAGGTTACTTAGAAAAGTAAACTTTCGCGTGCTGGTTGATGCGATGTATGGAAGCGGTAATGGATTTATTGCAGACGTGCTCAAAGGCACTAGCATTAGATTAGATTTTATGCGCAATCAAGTTAATCCTACCTTTGATGGATTAAGGCCAGAGCCGGTATTAGAGAATCTTAGTCCCACCTTAGCCAAATTAAAATCCCAAAGATATGATTTAGGTTTAGTTCTAGACGGTGATGCAGACCGGATTGGGGCATTTGCTGGCCGAGGCGAGTTTGTTAATGCACAGAAGATACTCGGATTGTTAACATTACATCTTGTCTGCAATCGAAAAATGAGCGGTGCAGTGGTAAAGACAATTGCCGGCACAACACTAATTGATAAGATTGCCGCCTATTTGGGATTGAAGCTCTATGAGACGCCAGTAGGGTTTAAATATATCTCTGAGCTTATGGAGGAGGCTGATGTCCTTATTGGAGGAGAGGAGGCCGGTGGTATAGGTTTTAAGGGCTATATTCCGGAAAGGGATGGTAGCCTTGCCGGTATATTGCTTTTAGAGATGATGGCTTATCAGAAGAAGCCCCTGCTTAAGATATTAAATGAAATGGAGCAAAAGTTTGGAAGATATTACTATTTACGAGATGATATTTATCTTCGCGAACTTAAATCAGCCAGGGCTCTATCATCTAAGCTAAACCGGCTTAAGTCAAAAAGGGCATTGTTAGAAAAAAGGGTAATACAGGTTAAGGATTTTGATGGCGTTAAGTTAACCTTTAGTGACGAGAGTTGGCTTATGCTACGCGTCTCTGGTACGGAGCCATTGGTAAGGGTATACGCTGAGGCAAAGAATCTTACTCGCTCAAAACAGCTTATTAATTTTGGAAGGAATTTTGTTGGCAAATGATTCTTTATCGAATATCAAGTACCTTATTGCTCTTTTTATGGAAATTTTTTTTTCGCCTGGAGGTTAAGGGCAAGGAGAATATTCCCCGCACAGGGGGTTTTATATTAGCAAGTAACCATCTAAGTTACTTAGACCCGACAGTTTTGGGAGCGGCTTGTTGTCCGCGCACATTAAATTTTATGGCGCGTCACGAACTGTTTTCTATACCCATTTTGGGTGCTTTTATTCGCGCTGTAGGGGCGATTCCCATAAAGCGTAATTTTGCTGATATCACCAGCATAAAAGAGGCACTCAGGTATCTTCGTAAAGAGCAAGGCATTGTGCTTTTTCCAGAAGGGACGCGTTCTTCGGGTGAATTGTTAAGTAATAATTTTCAGCCGGGGATTGGTCTTATCGCAATAAGAGCGCAGGCACCGGTAATTCCTGCTTTGATTAATGGCACTCAGAAGGCGCTGGCTCGCCATGCGCGGTTTATTAAACCCGCAAAGGTGAGGGTTTATTTTGGAAAGCCAATCTATCCCAAGCGTACAGACGGCAAGGATAATTATGAGTACTTTGCAAACAGAGTAATGCATGAAATCAATCGACTTAGTCAAGAGAGAGGGGGATCATAAAAAATGAAGCAGGAGAACAATACTGATTTAGAGCAGCTATATAATCAAAGCATTAAAAAACTAAATGATGGCCAGATCATAAAGGGCAAGATTGTTGCCATTAAACCCAAAGAGGTTTTGGTTGATGTGGGGTTTAAATCTGAGGGGGTAGTTCCGATTACTGAATTTATCACTGATGAGTTAGAGGAGGGTAGTGAATTAGAGTTCTTTATTGAGTCTATCGAAAATGACGCAGGCATGATTTCTCTGTCTCATACAAAGGCAAAGCAGTTACAGGGCTGGAATAGAGTGGTTGCTAGCTCCAATTCAGGGGATTTGATTGAAGGCAAGGTTAAGAAGAAGGTTAAGGGCGGTTTCCTGGTTGATGTCCAGGGAGTGGAGGGATTTTTACCTGGTTCGCTTTCTGGGTTCAGAGATGTCAGCGAAAAGGAAATAATTAATAAGCCATTTATGTTCAAGGTCACTAAGCTAAATTACTTTCGTCACAGCATTATTGTTTCCCGTCGAGAAGCGGTACAGAAACAGATGCAAGAGGCGCGTAAGGCAATTTGGGATAACCTCAAGGTAGATGAAACAGTTTCCGGTACGGTAAAGGCAATCACTGATTTTGGAGCGTTTATTGATCTGGGCGGGGTAGATGGACTGCTGCATATTACTGATATGTCCTGGTCAAGGGTAAGCCATCCTTCGGAAATCGTAGCGGTGGGTGATAAATTAGAGGTAAAGGTACTAAGTATTGATAAACAGGCAAATAAGATTGCCCTTGGTTTAAAGCAAAGATCCCCTGATCCCTGGCAGGATATTATTAATAAATATCCTCCTGGCTCGCGAATAAAGGGCAAGGTAGTAAATATTCTGCCATATGGGATATTTGTGGAGATAGAGAAAGGGATGGAGGGTTTAGTCCATATTTCGGAGATTTCTTGGGCAAAGAGGGTTGACAATCTATCTTCAACCTTTGCTATTGGTGATGTGATTGAGGTACAGGTTTTGTCAGTTGACCCTGACAATCGCAAGATCGCACTTAGCGTTAAGCAATTAGAGATAAATCCCTGGCTTGAGGTTGAGTCTAAATATCCACCTAATACTAGAGTTATTGGAAGGGTACGCGGATTTACTGATTATGGCGCATTTGTTGCTTTGGATAATAATATTGAAGGCATGATTCATATCTCAGATCTTTCTTGGACTAAAAGGATAAACCATCCCCAGGATATTTTAAAGAAGGGACAGAAGGTGGAAGTAGTCGTACTTTCGGTTGATGGGGCAAATCGCCGCATTTCTTTAGGCTTAAAGCAAATGCAACCTAATCCCTGGACTGAAATTGCCCAAAAATATCCGTTGGATGCAACCCTAGAAGTAGAGGTAGTAAATATAACCGAGTTTGGAGTATTTGTTAAATTAGAGGATAATCTTGAGGGCTTGGTATTTAGCAGCGAGATAGATCCGGCGAAAATTAGCTCACTCAAAATCGGTGATAAATTAAAGGTTAAGGTTATCAAGGTTGATACTGAGCAGGCAAAGATCGGCCTTTCTGCGAAAGTTTAAATATACCATAAATTATATGAAGATGGACGTAAAAGAGCAACTTAAAATTATCAAAAGGGGTGCAATAGAGATAATTTCAGAAGGAGAGTTGAGCAAGAAGTTAGAACAGGCCCAGAAGGATAGACGGCCACTACGCATTAAGGCAGGGTTTGATCCTACTGCAGCGGATATCCATTTAGGCCATACTGTACTTCTTAAGAAGCTAGGTCAGTTTCAGGACCTGGGACACATGGTTTATTTTCTGATCGGCGATTTTACTGCCCGTATCGGTGATCCCTCAGGAAGGTCACAGATTAGGAAGCCCTTGACTAACAAAGAGATTATTAAGAATGCCCAGACTTATAAACAACAGGTAGGCAAGATCTTGAATCTAAGAAAGATTAAAACTGTATATAATAGTCAATGGTTTGATAAGATGGCGGTAGCAGAAATTCTTAAATTAACTATGCATACCACAGTTGCCCAAATGCTTGCCCGCGCCGATTTTAAAAAACGATTAGAGAAGAATGAGGAAATTTCCCTGCTTGAATTTATGTATCCGGTTTTACAGGGTTATGATTCAGTAGTAATTGAAAGTGATGTTGAGATCGGGGGAACCGACCAGATTTTTAATCTCCTGGTGGGAAGGGATCTGCAGAGGGATCTTGGCCAAGAACCCCAAGTGATTATTACCCTGCCGCTTTTAGAAGGAACCGACGGTATTAATAAGATGAGCAAATCTTTAGATAATTATATTGGTATAACTGAGAAACCCGAAGAGATGTTTGGTAAAATCATGTCTATATCTGATGAATTGATGCTCAAGTATTACACCCTGCTTACTGATGAAGATCTTGAGGGTATAAAACAAATGCATCCTAAGCAGGCAAAATTAAAACTCGCCGAACTGCTGGTTGCTCAGTATCATTCTCAACGGGTTGCCAAAGCCGCCCGAGATGGATTCCAGCGCGTATTCTCTGACCGCAAGTTACCTGATGATATCCCAGTTTTTTTGATGCATCGACCACGCAGAATTACCGAGATTATTACTGAGAGCGGCTTAAGTAAAAGCGGCAATGAGTCCCGCCGGCTGATTCGACAAGGAGCAGTCACATTTAATAATCAAAAAATCAAAGACGAGAATTTTACAATTGATTCCTCGGGAGTACTCAAGGTAGGCAACCGACGTTTTTTAAATATCAAACAGCAGTAAGCTATTAATATGCCTAAGTATCTGGTAACAGGGGGAGCGGGTTTTATTGGCTCGCACATTGTTGAGCGACTACTAGGTGATGGTCATTCAGTAGTTGTGCTGGATAACTTCTCAAGCGGAAAGCAAGAGAATTTACTGTTTATTAATAACTCTCCCCAATATGCTGCAGGTTTTAAATTATTCAAAGGCGATATCCGTGATTCCTCAACCTGTGATAATGCTTGTCAGGGAGTAGACTTTGTATTGCATCAGGCAGCGCTTCGCTCAGTGCCCAAATCTCTGGAGAATCCTGTTGAATATAATCAGGTAAATATTAATGGCACCCTTAATATGCTGGAGGCTTCTCGGAAACACAAGGTTAAGCGCTTTGTGCTTGCTTCTTCAAGCTCTGTTTACGGGGATACAGCTCAATTCCCTGAGCAGGAAACCGATTTACCAGTACTTATTTCGCCTTATGCCCTTACCAAGTTAGCTGGTGAATATTACTGTCGCGTATATTCGCACAATTATAACTTACCCACGGTGTGTCTGCGCTACTTTAATGTGTATGGGCCACGCCAGGCACTTGATGATGAATACGCAGTGGTTATTCCCAAATTCATTAATTGTATATTAAGTAATGAACCACCACCGATTTTCGGTAACGGAAAACAGTCTCGCGATTTCACCTATATTGACAATGTCGTGGAAGCCAATCTTTTAGCTTGCAAAGCGCCGGAACTTAAATGGGCAGTGTTTAATATTGCCAACGGCAAGAATCAAACGATTCTGGAATTAGTTGCGCTCTTAAATAAGATTATCAACAAGAATATACAGCCGGTTTATCTTCCCATAAGGGCAGGCGATGTATTTAAAACCTTGGCAGATATATCGCAGGCAAAAAAAATACTTGGTTATCATCCAGGAGTTAATTTCCAAGAGGGTTTAGAGAGAACAGTTAGATGGTTTAAAGAAAACCAGAGGGGTTAGTTGATGCAGAGAATCGGGATTATTGGTACCGGATATGTTGGCTTGGTTACTGCAGCAGTATTTGCTGATTTAGGGAATAAGGTGATTTGTCAGGATAGCGATAATCAAAAGATTAAACAGCTGCGTCAGGGCATTGTTCCTATCTATGAGCCTGGGCTTAAGGCGCTGGTTAAGAAGAATCTTAAGGCAAAGCGATTGAGTTTTACCCATATCCTACCTGAGGTAGTTAGCAAGTCCTTGATCATTTTTATTTGTGTTGGCACGCCGCCAAGGGAGGATGGTAGCGCTGATCTATCCTCCGTGGAAAATGTAGTGCGCCGCATCGCCCAAAACATGAAAGAATATAAAATTATCGTAAGTAAAAGTACAGTACCAGTAGAAACCGGAGAGCGCATACAACAAACAATCCGCAGGTATAATAAACGCAAGATAGGTTTTAGCATTGTTTCTAATCCTGAGTTTTTGCGCGAAGGGCAAGCCTTAAAAGATACCCTGCATCCTGACCGTATCATATTAGGGGTGGAAGATAAGAAAGCAGAACAGATTATGCGCCAGTTATTCAAGCCGATTAAGGCGCCAATCGTAATTACCAATATTAAAACTGCAGAGATTATTAAACATGCCTCGAATTCCTTCTTAGCCAATAAGATTTCTTTTATTAACGCAGTAGCACAGATCTGCGAGAAGGTAGGCGCAGATGTGGTTAAGGTAGCCCAAGGTATGGGCTTAGATAAACGCATTGGCCAGGCATTTCTTGATGCGGGTTGCGGTTTTGGCGGGTTTTGTTTCCCAAAGGATTTAGAGGCATTTATTTATATTGCCAAAAAATCCGGATATGACTTCGCCCTACTTAGAGAGGTAGCAAAAATAAACCAAGAGCAGAAACACCGTTTATTAAAAAAGATAGAGGAGTCAGTTTGGATAATTCGGGATAAAACAATCGGAGTGCTGGGTTTAAGCTTTAAGCCAAATACCGACGATATACGCTTTTCCGTATCCTTGGATGTAATCAGGATGTTGCAAAATGAGGGAGCCAGGATTAAGGCATACGATCCTCAGTCAATGCCTAAGGTTAAAAGGCTATTAAAGAATATAAGCTTTTGCCAAAATCCTTACCAGGTAGCTAAAAATAGCGATTGTCTGGTGATTATGACTGAATGGGAGGAATTCCGCCAGCTAGACCTACGCAGAATAAAGAGGTTATTGCGTCAGCCGATTATTGTTGATGGAAGAAATATCTTTCAGCCAAAGCAAATGAGCGAACTCGGCTTTATTTATAAATCTATCGGCCGAGTATAAAAATTAGAAATAGAAAAAGTAATTTTTTTGCAGCAAAAGGATTCGCTTAAAATGAGAATTTTAGTTACCGGGGGAGCAGGATTTATTGGTTCGCATCTATGCCGGAAACTGTTAAGTAAGGGAAATTTTATTATTTGCGTGGATAATTTTATCACTGGTCATGAAGATAATATTAAGGATTTGTTAAGCCAGCCAAAGTTCAAACTAATAAACCATGATATTTCACAGCCGTTATATGTTGATGATGGATTAGATTGGGTGATGCATTTTGCCTCTCCAGCCTCTCCCAAAGATTATTTAGAACACCCCATAAAAACCCTGAAGGTAGGAACCCTAGGCACATATAATTGCCTGGGAATTGCCAAAAAGCAAAACCTAAGGTTTTTCTTAGCCTCTACTTCCGAGATCTACGGCGACCCGCTGGTTCATCCCCAGCCTGAGGAATACTTTGGTAATGTAAATTCTATTGGGCCCCGTTCCTGTTATGATGAAGCAAAGCGGGCTGCTGAGGCTTTAACCTTTGCTTACCAGCGGCAGCATAATATAGATATAAGGGTAGCCAGAATCTTCAATACCTATGGACCGTTTATGCGCATGGATGATGGTCGGGTAGTTTCTAATCTGATTTATCAGGCATTAACCAATCAGGATTTAACGATTTACGGAGATGGCTCTCAGACACGCTCCTTCTGCTATGTAGATGATTTGATTGAAGGGATTGTTAAATATATGGAAATTGATTATCCTGGCCCATTGAATTTAGGCAATCCAGAAGAATTAGCGGTGATCAAACTAGCAAAGAAAATACTGGAGTTAACTAAGTCTAAATCGAAGATTAAATTCTTGAGCTTATTACAGGATGACCCTAAGCGCAGACAGCCAGATATTGGTAAAGCCAGGAAATTACTCTCCTGGCGGCCAAAGATATCATTGACCGAGGGATTAGAAAAGACCATTCCCTGGTTCGCACAGAGAATTAAGGATAAAGCCGATGATTGAAGGGGTTAAGGTTAAACAATTAAAGGTAATTCCCGATGAGCGAGGCAGGTTAATGGAGATATTACGCTGTGATGATGAATGTTTTCAGCAATTTGGACAGGTATATGTAACTACTGCTTTCCCGGGCGTAATCAAAGCCTGGCACTACCATAAATTGCAATCAGATAATTTTACTTGTGTGTTCGGGAAAATTCTACTTGCCTTGTATGATGGACGAGACGACTCACCTACTTTCGGCCAGATTAATGATTTTATAGTTAGTCCCAACCAGGCTAAATTAATTCATATCCCTAAAAATATCTACCATGGATTTAAGAATATCGGCGAATCCGAAGCAATTGTAATAAATACGGTGAGTCTACCTTATAATTACAAAAATCCTGATGAGCATCGCCTGGATCCGTTCGATAAAAAAATAGGCTATAAGTGGGATAGAAAGGAATAGACTATGAAGGGGATAATCTTAGCAGGGGGTTTGGGAAGGCGACTTGAGCCATTGACGCGAATTACCAACAAGCATTTACTACCGGTTTATAATAAGCCAATGATATACTATCCCATTCAAACCTTAGTTGATGCAGGCATCAGGGATATCATGATTGTTACCGGAGGCAATAATGCCGGAGATTTTTTACGGCTTTTAGGAAATGGCAAGGAATTCGGCTTAAAGGACATAAACTATACTTATCAACGGGGAGAGGGAGGCATTGCCGACGCCTTAAGTCTGGCTGAGCATTTTTCTGACGGAGAGAAAATAGTGGTGATCTTGGGCGATAATGTGATTGAGAAATCAATAAAACAATATGTACAAAAATTTTCCCGGCAGCCCAAGGGGGCAAGGATCCTGATAAAACAAGTACCTGATCCAGAGAGATTCGGAGTAGTTCAGCTTAAGGCAAAGAGGATTATCAGAATTCATGAGAAGCCCAAAAAACCTAAAACAAATTATATTGTCACCGGAATTTATATGTATGATGCACAGGTTTTTGAGATTATCCGCGGCTTGGAGCCTTCCCGCAGGGGCGAATTAGAAATAACTGATGTTAATAATGCCTATATTAGGAAAAACCAACTTTATTATGATATTCTTGATGGCTATTGGACTGATTGCGGCCTGCCTGAGACGCTATATA
>JASFIK010000025.1:0-13081 GCA_050122705.1 Candidatus Omnitrophota bacterium
CCTCTTCATTGTGAACCCTCCCTTCTCTGATATGATATCATATCAGATCCTAATGTCAAATAGAAAGCTTGATCCTGCTCTTTTCCATTCTATTTCTACCATCCCCAACCAGCACCCACCAGGATTGCTGAATCTTGCCTTGATTTTAACAGGCGCAGGAATGCCTCGCCATCACCTTTTAAGATCTTATGAGAAAGCTTAAACTGTGCGCCGATTCGTCTGTTGCGCTCATTCCTTAGTTTAAATAATACCGTATTCTTGGGGGTGAGCCTGGCTTCTGCGCCAAAGACCAATGCCTGAACAGTCCGGTTATTATACCTTACCTCAAACACTAAACCTACCCCCTGCTTAATCCTCCATCTGCCAAAGAGTTTTATGGTTCGCCTGATTGGTTGGTGTTTCAGGCCTATGCCCAGTTCGTATTTTATGTATCTATCCTTGAATACGCCAAGCTTGGTCTGGAAATTAAATACAGAATTGCTGTTTTTGTCGATTACGTATGATATCCTGGACTTGTTCTTTATGTCCCAGAATCCCTTAAAGCCTAAGGTGTGAATCCTCTTTTTTCTGGTTTTAAGCCTTACCTTCTCGTATTTATATATCAGCTGGTAGTTTTTGTCAAGCTGCCAGATTCCGTCAAGGGTGAGAATATCGTATTTATCCTTGCCCCTCTTGAGCCTGAAGAAGATCCGGTTTTTCTGATCAGCCTGCCAGGAGCCCTCAAGTTTTAAGGAATATAATGATTGAGTTCCCTGCTTTGACCTGGTGGCAAGCGCAAACAAAAGCGAGTTTCTCTTAACATCAATGATATCGCCCTGCAGGGTCAGCTTATCACCAAATGTTTGTCTTCGCCATTTATCCAGGGTGAATCTTAGGTCATGGTTTTGGGTTAATGACCATTTGCCTCTTAATTTAATCTGGTGGGGGGCCTTTGGGTCTTGGTCAACAGGAGCCTTGATGTGATAGAAGAGGTTATTGTTTCTATCAAGCTTGAAGCGTCCGTCAAGGACCTGCCTGAATCTCTTAAGCTCTCCTTTTTGGCCGGTTTTCTTGATGACGAGGCGGTTATGCGGATCTATCTCATACCTTACTTTTGCCATGTTTTACCGGTTTTTTTCAGAATCTAATTTAAGCAGATATTCGTATTTATCTGGAAAACTCTCTTTATAATACTCAAAATACTCTTTACCTGACCACTCTCTGAGCGCTTCTATCCTGCTTTTGCCATTATCATAATCTCCGTCCATAAGGGCAATACCTTTGAAAGCAATGCCCACGCCCTTTTTTGTTGAGCTAATCATATCTTCTCTTTGCATATCATTGTAAATCACGCCATTGATCTCATTTACATAATACTCAGAAGGATAATTAATAATAACGCCGTTTTCCCTATATCTCTCTTTAAGGGCATCTATAGTCATAATCTTCCCTTTCCTGCTCATCATAATCCAAAGAGTAATTGAATTTTTTGACTCCAGCTCCTTTTGTTTATCAAAATCCTCCGGGTTTCTCGGAATAATTCCCTTTTCGATTGCAGCCTGCCTTAACTGCTCATCAGTTATTACTACTTTTCCGTCTGCTCGTTTTAAGACGAAGGAGTAGGCATATGGAGCAGAAATGAGCAGTAATATTAAAATCAAAGAGAAAAATTTCGCCATCCAAGCAACTAACAATTGTTTTTTATTCAATTTACTTGTTTCTCCTCAAATTTAGAAAGATCCACATAAAGTGCTCCCCAATGTGCAAAATTCGAGTTTCCTATAAGACCACCGCGGGTTATATTAGGCAAACTCAGAAGTAGCTCTACCTGTTCTTTTGCCCATAAATCTTCTGGGTTAGCTTTCAAATATTGTTTTATAACCTGGATGATCTGCCATCGCCTCTCATTATATTCCTTATTTGGTATCTGGGACATATTTGACATACCGTGATTATAATACTGGTTAGTTGTTCTCCATTTATAGAACACCTCATAAAGTACCGGAGAATAGCTATTCTTATCCATTATCTTTTCCAGAATCTCTATGCCTTCTTCATATTCCCCCATCTTGTCTTCGCTTAAATCCCTGTTCGCCATAAGAAGACAATCCGAGGCCCTCATCATAATACAGTCTTGGAAAGCACTATCTTTATATCTCTCAGCCAAGCTATTTAAATCCTGATAGGCTTGCCTGTATTTCTTCTTCTTTATTTTATCAATTAGATTAAGATAGCCGATTCTATCTTCTTCATTCTGTGTCAACTTAACCTCTTCATCAACAGGATGGAAGTCCTCTGGTAGCTCTTGCATAGGCCGATATTGCATTAAGGCACTTTTGAGTTTCTCTGAATATTGCGAGTGGAGCCCTCCTAATGAAACAAACCCCTGCTTTATCTCCTCGCTTTCTTTATTCTCAACACCCGTATATATCTCCTTCAGTTTATCTATTACATTAAGGTTAGCCTCTTTAAGCCCTGATAGCTGCTTTGGCAATTTCAATTCTGCGACTTGCTGTCTTATCTCGTCTAAATCAACAATTGCCTCCCCTGATGCTTGTTTTATCCCTTCTTTGTTATCAGGAAACCAGCCTAAATACATGTACATTTCTGTTGTTACTGCACCTATCTGCAGCTCTAAAAAGGCCAATTTTTCCAACTGGGAAGGCAGGTCTTCTTGAGCTAAAACAGGCGTGGTTAGCAAGAATAATATTAAAATAGGTAGTATGATGTTATATCTCATATTTTACTTCCTAAACAAAAAACCTCCGCCATTTCTAGCGAAGGTTTTACTTTTTTTACGTGGAGGTTCCCCCTTCAAACACGCCACTCTAAGTTGTCAATTTCTTTATATACCTTAGCTTGCCCGCTGTCAAGCAATTTTTATTTAATAAGCCCTCTCTACACTTAGAGAGTTGTTTAGCGAATCCGGATTAGCCCTGGAGTGCAGGATTAAGACGTTTAAACCAGGGGCATTCCCAGCAAAATTGAAACTTATTCTTTATTTTGGGAGATTCTTTTAGCATTACTTGCCTGGTTACAACCCAACAATCCCTTCCCAAATCCGATATGTGAGCGGAGCATCTCTTTTTAAGTTCTTTTGGGCATTTCCAGAATTCCCAACAATTATGAGCCTCTATATTATTCATATCCCCCTCTTTTAAAACAAAAAAACAGATCCCCTTTGTGGTATTGATTACATTTTAATATGTAATCGCATTCAGTCAACATATTTTTTACACAACTTTATTACACACTTATGGTTCTTCTGTTTCACAGAAAAGGGTTTATAATTGCTGTTTTTATAAGATTGTGATATGATATAAAAAAAGGAGGAAAATATGCTAAAAAGATATCAGGTGTTACTTAACGATTGGCTTGCAGATTACATTAAAGTTCTTGCTGAGAAATACGACGCAAGTTTTTCTGAGGTAATTAGGCTATCTCTATGTATGGAATATGCACATACTATACCCTTGAGATACCCAGGATACAAAACCAAATTAAATCCTAAAGAAATAATTAGGAAAGTAAATAAAACAGCAAAATTAAAACAATTCAAAGAAGAAGAACATAAGTTAATGTCTCAAGTGTATTTTGAGGCAAGAAAGGCTGTGGAGTTCGCCCTAGAAAAAGAAAAGCAATCCAGTCGATAGCCTATCTTTATACTAAAATAATAAAAAAGAGCCTGTATTTTTTGCAGGCTCTTTTAGTCTAATCAGTTAACTTAAAAAAGTTTAACGACTAGATTTCCCTTTTTCTGTCTTACATTCTTTATAAAGCTCTTTAAGCTGGTCTAGCTGCTTTTCTGTTAAGATACTTTTAAGCTGTGTATAAGCTGCCACTAAAGACTTAGCCTTTGCTTTCTTTAGCTCGTATTTCTGATCAATAAGCGCATTTATTGCTTCTAAATCAACGCTTTCTTCATACATTTTTGACTTTATATCTAAGGCAATAATTTCAATTTCAGCATCCTGCTTAATTGTGTCTTTCTTATATTGAAGTTTCAGGTCTTTAACCTTAGTTATTTGGTCATCTGAAAGCCCTAATTCATCTTGATTCTTCAAGATCATATAAGCCTTCATTACTACCATATCTTTAGACTTTTCGTAGTGACCCTTTGATTTCCCATGGCCACCTTCGTAGGCAGAAGATGTCACTACAGCTACTGTAAGAATCGTAACCAAGGCCACTAATGCTACTACTGTTAATTTCTTTCTCATAGCCTCTCCTCCTTTTTTAAAATTATCGACTCCAAGAGTATAACACAGCAAACATAAATGTCAAGGCAATAGGTAAACCAGCTTTTGGTAATCAGATATTCTCCAGCAGCAACTGGGCAAACGTGTAGAGTTAGCAGTATATCTTTCAGTATTTAAAATTGCGGACATAAAACTCAACAATTGTTTGCCAGTTTTCATTAAAGATATTCATAGGAACGCTATGTCCCATTCCTGGGTTTATCTTTGTTTCAAAGGGTATGCCTAAATCTTCAAACCAAGCACTTAATTGATTAAGAGTCTCAATTGAAGTATCTGCAGTCCCGCTAATCATTAAGGTTTTAGGTAAAGCAGCAGCCTGCCTTTTTGAGAATCCTGATGGCATATAACCAGCATTTATAGCGAGTAATTTAACTCTATTATCCATTGAGGCAACCTTAATGGCAATTGTTCCTCCCAGAGAATAACCTATCAGGCCAATTTTATTTTTGTTTGCATTTCTGATTTTCTTAACATGGTCTATAGTTTCTATAATAGTTCTATGCCAGTTTGACCGCTTACTTTCAAAATAGTGTATATTAATCGCTATAAATCCTTCATTCATCAAATCAGTAGCGAACCCTCTGTAACGGATTGCCCTATCGCCATCAATACCTGCAGCCCCATGGATCAGAATAACAACCGGGTAATAGCCGTAGCCAGGATTGTATATATCCATCGCTACTCTTTCATTGCCATATTGTAAAAATTCTTTAATAACTTTTGCAAAAATAAACTGCGGGAAAAACAAGCTTATTGCTAATAATAGAATTATTATAAAAGCGATTAGCCTTTCCTTCTTCATCATTCCTCTGAACAAGGTGGGTTTAATTGTCTAGGGATACCCCTATCTCTTTTTGGTCTTCTTTTTCTTCTTTGGTTTTGGTTTAGCCGTGCAACCGCAAGGTTTACACATTACTATCACCTCCTCTAAACTGCTCCTTTACTTTGGGGCGGATTATTTTGTTAATTGGTTTTTATTCATTTCTTCTTAGTACCGCGCCCCCAAAATAAATCATCAAACTTTTTCGAGTAGAGGTTTATCCACTCTTGTGAAACCTCCTCGAAGCTGACTTCATGACCAAGTTGAAGCGAGCGCAAAGCCCTGTATTCCTCTATCAGATAGATCTGTTCAATAAGCTTAACCTTGAATGCATCGGAGTGCTGGTAGAATGACACCCCGATGTCATACATTTTGGGGTTTTCTGTATCTTTTTGGGCATGTATCACCCTGGCCTTGGCTTTGAGTAATTGATTCTGGATTGGAATTTTCAAGATTATTATTTTCCCGCGTCGGACGGGATGTTTGGATAAAAAAAGTAACCCCCCTTCGCTAATATTGATTGTATGACTTCGTTGGCGTAACCTCTTTGAAGCATACTCGAATTCAAGAGGAAAACATACCGGATGCCTTACGAATTGTCTTCTTTCCTGCTTGGGGAACATCATTTACCTCCGTAAATCAGAACCCAATTCTTTATACTTAAGAGAATCGGCTTATGAATATCTCTTGATATATTTTAATAGCTCCTGAATCTCAACAGGTTTTGTAAGGTAATCCTTTACGCCAAATTCTTGAGCTTTGTGTACCTCATCTATCTCAGATGTTGCAGAAAGCAAAATCACCGGTATCCCCTTGGTTGTTGCATCACCTTTTAATTCACGTAGCATTGAGAACCCGTCTATAATGGGCATATGTAAATCAAGCAGTATTAAATCAGGTAATTCTTCCCGTGTTTTTCTTAATCCCACCTCTCCGTTTCCTGCGGTGATAACAATAAATCCACTCCTTTCCAAGTCGTATTTAAAAATTTCTAGAAAATCAGGTTCATCATCTACTACTAATATCTTTCGTATCTTTGCCATTTTAACCTCCTACAATAAACAAAAAGCAGAGTTCCTTTTTAGGAAATCTGCTTTCTAAATTTATCCTATTTTTTTAGCCTCAGCATACAACTCCTTCGGTGGCAATTATTATTATACCCTCCTTACATATGCTGTAAAGGCTATTTTAAGGTTATCTGTTTATAATCCAGGCTGCCGAGGCCTAATTCGCTGGCGTAGTTGAGTTGGCGGCGGCTGTTGCGGCGGGGATGAAGTTGGGTAAACCCGTGTTCAGCTGCGAGTGCCAGGTGGTTTTGGGAATTCCTGCGTTTACCATTCTATTTCTACTCTATCGAGACTATCTTTACGTCAAAGGTAAGGGTTTTTCCGGCCAGCGGATGGTTGAGGTCTACAACTATCACATCTTCCTTAACCTCGGTAATTTTTACAAGAGCGGTATTTCCTGTCTGGTCTTTAACTTGCAGGTGCATTCCTGTCTCAGGCTTTAAATCAGATGATAGTCTAGATTTGGGAACTTCCTGGAATGCTGCTGGGTTTACCTGGCCGTATCCCTCTTGCGGTTCAACCACTACTCTTTTTTCATCGCCCACCTTCATTCCCTCAAGCTGCTTGGCGAGTCCACGAATAATCTTACCTTCACCATGGGTATATTGGAGTGGTTCTTTGCCTTTTGAGGTATCAATAACGTCGCCGTCTACAGTAAGCGTATAATCAAATGAAACCTGGCTACCTTTTTGAATAGTCATATCGTCTCCTTGTCCTTGTACGGGGAAAATGGTTAGACTTAAAGCCATAGCCAAAAAAGAAACTATAAGTAAACGATTCATAAAAATAAACTCCTTTCTTTCAGGTCTTTATTGTGTACCTGTAGTGATATTGATTGCACGAGGCCCTTTTGCTGAGTTCTCAACATCAAATGCTACTTCTTGTGCTTCATTTAAACTATCAAACTTATTATCAAGCACGCCGCTGCGATGAAAGAATACTTCCCTGCCATCCGTATCACTGATAAACCCAAATCCTCTATCACGGATTACCTTTTTAATCTTGCCCTTATGCATTCTGTTCCTCCTTTTTTAGTTAATATGATAGCAAAAAACCGTAAGGCCAGTATTTCTTGGCCTTACGGCTAAGATATCTACTACCCTATTTATTAATGCTTAAATTAAGCATAGCACCATTTACTTGTTTGTCAATCAGTATCTTGAAATTTTAGGGAGTTAGGACTTGGGTATCCCCTGAGCAGGATAAATTTTAAGAATTTTTACTGAGGCGGGGGATCTTACCGATTGAAGCGTTTTTCGGACACTGTAAAATTAGAGCTCACTTATAAAAAATACTTCTCTGAATTTCTTTGGATATGTTTATTATATAATCAAAGAACCTGTTCCAATGTATGCTATGTTTCATGGTATTAAAGTCAATACCGCCACCCTTCATTGAATAATTCATTTCCCAGGTATTGCTTTTGAAGAAAACAAACAAAAATAAAAGGAAAATTATGATTAAAAAAGCAACTACTAACTTTCCAAACCATCTTTTCCTCGGCCTTACTTTATTTATTCCACCCATAAGCTTATCATAGTCTAACTTTGCTAAATCATCCTTAAGTTTCTTTTCCTCTCGTTCATGTTTCTTTTCTTCAGTCTTCTTTTTATAATAATCCTCTTCGCTAAAATTATTTTTATTCATTTCTTTTAAATCATACCTCCTATTCCTGGGTTGCTCCCTTACTTTGAGGCGGGTGGCTATTGTTCATCCAACAATACACAACGCAAAATAAGGTACAATATTGAATACAAACACGGCTAGTTTGAAGAATGTTATGCCAGTATAATGAATAGCATCAAATTTCTCTACCGACAGCTTGAACCATTTTGTATGCCATCGATAGACCAAATCGTGGGCAAAGGTAAACATCAAAAACCACCATAGAAGCAATCCCATATTGATTATAGAACACCAACCCAATGCTCTGCGAATCAGTTCAATTGTCATTTAACACCCTCCTTTTCTCCAATTATACCACCACAATCTTGAAAATAGTAGAGGATTTAGATAGACGAAAGATGCGGGAAATCTCGCAGGGATTTTTAAGAGGGATTGGCGGAGATAATCCCTACATAAGTGGTAATATGGTCATCAATGTATTTCTTGAATTTGATACCCGATTTTCTTAAGGCTTTCGGAACTATTTCTTCCAAGCTGATTGGTTTGCCTTTGTGGACTTCTTTATTTATTCTGTAAACCTTACTTACTAAAGCTCTGCCCTTTTTATTTAAATCTGAGATAACTATTTTGCCCCCTGGCCTGGTTAACCTGATCATTTCCTGGATTACATTTTTGTGGTGCTTGACATCATGTAAGAGATTTGCAGAAATAGTGGTAGCAAAACTTCCATTTTGGAATTTCATATTTTGCGCATCCATATTCAGGAATTTAATTTTTTTCAGAACCTTATATCTTCGGCAATAGATTTTAGCAACCTCCTGTGCCTGTTTTGAGGTATAAATAGTGGTAAGTTTATAGCCATTACAGGCCAAGGTGTAAGCCATCCTGCCCGGTCCTGTACCGGCATCCAAAATCGGTTCATTTATCCTGCCTGCCCTCTTAAGCACTCTCTGCCTTGCTACTTCCATATCATAGCCATATCTTTTAAACAAAAACCGAATCCTCTCGTATTGATTAAATTTCCTGTAAATCCTGGATTTGACAGGTTTAGATTTTTGTGCTCTGATTATTACAAAGCCGCCTTTACCAAAACCCCTTTGAGGCTCTTGGGCTGAGTTTATTTTATCCGGCACCTGAAATATTGTCTGATAATAAGAAAACTTATTAAATCCTGTTGCTTTGAGCAAGTCTGTAATTTCCCTGACGCTGAAGAAATTTGCCTGTTTGTAGAATACGCTCCTTTTGTTTTGATAGAATTTACCTAAGAAGCTATTCTTATCAATTATACCGATGATAACCTTTCCATTTTTCTTTAACACCCGGTTTGCTTGTTCAAGCACTTTTTGCGGGTCTTGGACAAAGCATATGGTAATAATAATTGTTACATAATCAAAGGTAGCATTCCTAAATGTAAGGTGTTCGCCATAGCCTAATTTTGCATCTACGCCTCTTTGCCAAGCAAGCGCAATCATATTTTTTGCCGGGTCAACCCCTATTCCGATGCCAAGAGGTGCGGCAAATCTACCTGTGCCAACACCTATCTCCAGGCCTTTGCCTGACTTAGGCAATACTCTGCTTATGGCTTTAAGCTCTGATAAATAGGCAAGCCTATTCTTATCATACCAGGCATCATATTTCTTATAGTAACGTTGGAATATATCTTTCATAAATCTAGATTATCCCACCAGCCATCATAGAATCTCTTTAGATGCTCATAGGATTCCTTATCCAGAGAACTTCTTTTTACATCCTTCTCCTTAAAGGAATACCTGTAACCTGCGCAATAGCTTAAAATTATATCCTTGGCATTGTTTATCCTTTTAAGCATCTCCTCAGATTCCCTTTTCTGCTCACCCTTGCAGCGGTCAGGATGGTATTTAAGGTTAAGCTCCCGATAAACTTGTTTTATCTCTTCCAGGGTGGCAGTTTCACCTAAGCCTAATAATTTTCTTGCTTGTTCAATCTGTTTAAAGTTTGCCATATTAAGCTCCCTTTAAATGAGGCTTAATTGCTTTTTCAAGTTCTGACTTAGAAACCGCACCCACCACTTTATCTACTATCTTTCCATTTTTAAAAATTGCTAACGTAGGTATGCTCATAATTCCATATGTAGATGCAATCATTGCTGCTTCGTCCACATTAAGCTTGCATACTTTTAGTTTCCCCTCGTATTGTTTAGCTATTTCCTTAACTACCGGGGCAATCATGTGGCAAGGACCACACCATTCTGCCCAAAAGTCTACTAAGACAGGGATGTTAGCATTTAATACCTCTCGTTTAAAATTTAAATCATTTATTTTGACTTCCATATCCAAAATCTCCTCCTTTCTTATCTCCTACTTTTAATCTACGATTTTTTATTCCTTAGACTCCTTTACAAACAGAAGGGGAAATACAATATCACTTAAGCAACAGGGTATCCATACTGCAAGGAAAAGGAATAAAAAAATAGTAATGTAGGCTGTCCAGTGCAAATGTTGCCCCATAGCCATAATTATATGAAACAGAGACGCCCAGGTGCTTAATAATACATGCCCGGCGTGGGGGAATTTTGTCGCAGGCTTGAGGTATGCTATACCAACACCCAGAATCGCTAATGGGTTTATCAGCCACCACCTTTCAATAAATCCAATATGAATTCCTCGGTTTGGCATATTTAGCAAAGACTCACCTAGATAGGGAATTAATGAATCGCTAAGCGTAGCTATGCCTATGGAGCCAACATAGCCGATAACAAGCAGAAACCAAAGATTGCATTTACCTTGAATACATTTACTGCTTACACGCTTACATTCATGAAGTTCATACATTGAGGCAGTAACCAAAGCACTTAAGAAAACATGTATGGGATGAAGTACATAAAATATATTAAAGGAGACTCTGGAAGGTATTCTTTGGAATATTGCCATAATAATAATGCCGGTAATTGCTCCAAAAATAGTAAAAGGCGTATGCGCCTTTAGTTCTTTACCTATCTGTGCCAACATCCAGAATATCCCTATATTTCTATGGTTTGTCCAACCCTGATGGGAAGAAAATCATCTTTATAGGCGTCTTTTAATATGTCCTCTGCCTCCTTACCTGTACAGTGCGTGGGGCCGACCTTGGCGACTTCCAGATTCTTGAAATCCTCAGCAATAATTTTAACTAATCTGGCATCCTGCTCAATCAGATGAAACCCACCGGCTACCAGATAGAACTTCTCTTTAGGAAACTCGCTCTTTATCTTGGTTAAGATCTTGATGATTTCAGGATGTGAACAGCCGGTTAATACAGAAATGCCTTTATCTGTTCTCATGACCATTGCCTGCTCGGCAATTTCCCGGCCTGCGTATAGTCCGGTAATCTCCCCGGTGCTATAGATGTTTTGGGAAATCTCGGTAATCTTATTTAGGCTAATAAGCTCTGAATTTAAATAATCGATTTTGTCTTTAAAATCTATGCTAAAATTTGGGCAGCCATAGACCCTTAATTTCATTTTCTTTAATATTTCCTTTAATCCACCGGTATGATCCCAATGGTCATGAGAGATAACTATTGCCTGAAGTTTATCAATCTCAACATTCATCTGGTGCATATTGTCAATTAGCCACTGGCCGTTTTCGCCGGTATCAAAAAGAATTCTGTTGTTAATTAAAAAGGAAACCCCCCAGCCAGTGTGAAGTTTATTGCTTAAGGCTTGCTTGTCAAATAGGACCTTAACTTGCATTTATCACCTTCTGCAAACCCCGCCATCTGAACATGGAGGGTTATCACAGCGTTCAGTTCTTCCGCAGCAAGTATTACCGCCTTGGGAGCCGATAAAATGCCCGCTTGTTGAAACATTGCTCTTTGAGAATATCTTACTCAATGCTTTACTTTTGCAATACTTACAGGTCTTTTCTATCTTGCCTTCTCCTACTCCCTCAAGGAACTCACTAATCTTACCGCAATCCTTACATCTGTATTCGTAAATCGGCATATCTTTATCCTTGAATCTATTTTTTAAACAAGTAATCTACAATTGCCTTATACAGGGTGCTTACCGCCAGGATTGAACAGTGAGAGTGTTCCTTTGGCAAGCCATCTAAGGCAGCAATTACCTGCTGGGGAGAAATCCCTAAGGCCTCATCAATAGATTTTCCAGTTGCTAATTCTGCGGTCACAGACCCACAGACGCGGGTGGCTATGCATCCTTCTGAGTAGAATTTTATATCCTCGATAATCCTGTTCTTAATTACCAGATAGAACTCCATTTCCTCCCCGCAACGCCCCTTTAGATAAGCACTGCTGGTAGGATCATTCATCCTGCCAAGATGCTTTGGATTCTTCGCCAGTGCAATAATTTTCTTTGGGTATAGGGTTGAATCTTCCATTCAATCAATAAATAGATTAAATAATCTATTGGGAATGCCTATTGCTAAATTCTCCCTTCTCATGTCTGCATACCTTCTTGAGTCATCGCAGCCAAATGAAAGACAAACATCCTTTTCTAAATAGGTTTTGACAGCTATGCCCCCACAGATAGTCATCATACTGCAGAGAGAAATATCTAAAGTCCTACTGCGATTATTATGGTATAACTTTATTAGGCCCATGACATCTTCAGGCGCCATATATGACATAACCAGGTCAGGCTCACCCTCGGCATTCAATCCAATATAATTAAATGAATCCTTTAAACAAGGCATGCGGGAAATCATTGTCTTAATAACCAACCTCTGTGCGTTACGCTTTTGTTGACAGGTATCAAGAAGCTGATTATTATAATCTGGCCTCCAGCCAAAGGCATATTGTGCGCCTGGACAAGATATACTTTCTTTATCAAGAAGCACCGGCTGTACTATAGCCTCTCTAGTTGCTTCACAGAACCTTACATTGGATAGCCTCTTAATATCTTTTAGCTGGGGTTTGTCCTTGTAAAATTTTACCTTAATCCATTGACTCCTGAATTTATCAGAGAATTTCCATCTAACCATTTAAATACCTCCTTCTATCTTTTTCCAGATTGCACTAATTTCCTTCTTGGATTTTCCATCCGGATACTCGATTATTGTCTTTGCCTCTACCATTGCCTTAACAATCAATTCATCAAAGCCAATCTTTCCGACGAGTTCAATATTCTGATTCTTGCAATATTGTTCAATCTGGCTGGTCATATCCAAATTTAAATCATACTTATTTATCAAAAGCCTTGCTTGGACTTTAAAATGCCTGGCTACTGCGATTACCCGCACAGCATCATGCAGACCTGAGAGTGTGGGTTCGGTTACTACCAGCGCGCAGTCTATTCCTGAAAGCGAGGCAATCACCGGGCAGCCTATACCCGGGGCTCCGTTAACAATCACCCA
>JASFIK010000026.1:0-12286 GCA_050122705.1 Candidatus Omnitrophota bacterium
TCGATTCGCTCGTATTCATCCAGCCACACGCACTTTCCAGGCTATTCGCATTGCAGTTAATCGCGAACTAGAGGCTTTAGATACAGGAATAAAAAAGGCAATCCATTTGCTTAAACCAGGGGGGAGCATTGTGGTAATCTCCTTCCACTCTTTAGAAGATAGAATTGTTAAAGTGAATTTTCGCTCTGCCCGCTCTGAGGGAAAATTGAAGATAATTACCCCTAAACCTCTAAGGCCTTCCCAGGATGAGCGAGCTGCGAATCCTTCCTCTCGTAGTGCCAGACTGAGAGTTGCCAAAAGGTCATAAATATGAACCTCACGAAATTTTTCATAATAATTTTAGCAGTTACTTTATTAGCGTTACTCTATGTGTATCAGGAGAGCAAGATTATCCATTCGGCTTATCAAGAGCAAGAGAGATTAGCGCTTTTGGAGACCCTGGTTGATCGGAACAAAAACCTCAGGTATAACATAGATCGTCAGATGTCCTTAGTTTCGCTATCAGAGATTTGGCAGGATGGGGATTTTGAGTGGCCGGGCAGTAAATATTTAGTGAGTGCCCATCCTGTACAACAATCCCCTACGGATAAAAAGCAGATAATCGAAACCGGAAGTCTATTCACACGTCTTTTTGGACTGAAATCAAAAGCAGAAGCTAGATCAATTAAGCCGCGGTAAGAATTGTGTATATAAATAATCATACCCGCCGGCGCAGGCTAATTTTCTTTATCATTTTTATTGCCTTTTTAATTAGTCTTACCCGGCTCCTTTTCGTTCAGTGTTTCCGTAATCAATACCTTATTCAACTTGCCCGAAAGCAACAGAACCTCTTTATCCACTTAGAGCCTCGGCGGGGGACTATCTTTGACCGTAATTTAAGGCCGCAGGCAATTAATTTACCATCAGAATCGCTTTATGCGGTCCCTTGGGAAATTAAAGATAAGCAGCAGGCGATTGAGTTACTCCTTCCCATTTTAGAGGTAGAACAATCTTATCTTGAGGAAAGACTCAATTCCCCTAAGGGTTTCATTTGGCTGGCCAGAAAACTCGCCCCCCAGACGGTTAATGAAATTAAGCAGTTAAAACTTGCTGGCTTATATTTTATTAAGGAGAGCAAAAGAACTTATCCAAATCTCCATATCGCCAGTCATCTGATTGGCTTTGCCGGATTGGATAACAAGGGCCTGGAGGGTATTGAACTTCTTTACGATAAATATCTTTCCGGTACAGGCGGTTGGGGGGTATTACTCCGCGATGCCCGTCAAGCAAAGCTGGGATTATGGGAAAAGCTGGTTTTGCCCCGCAACGGTTACAATATAATCCTTACCATCGATGAAGTTATCCAATTTATTGTTGAGAAAGAGTTTAACCGGATAATCAACAAGTTCCATCCCCGGGGGGGGAGTATTATTGTGATGGATGTATTGACGGGTGAGATTCTTGCTCTGGCAAATCGCCCCACCTTTGATTTAAATAGAACCCCGCAAACCGAAGACAGCATAAAACGCAATCGCGCAATAACTGATTTAATTGAACCGGGTTCTGTATTTAAGATTATTACTGCTGCGGCTGCCCTAGAGGAAACAGAAATTAATGAGCAGGAAAAATTTTTCTGCGAGAATGGGGCATATCGAATAGCCAACCATACACTTCATGACCACCGTGCTCATGGCTGGTTAAACTTTAGAGAAGTAATTGAGAAATCCAGTAATATCGGAGTTTCCAAGATCGCCCAAAAAATAGGCAGCGATTTATTATATAAATATATCAAAAAATTCGGCTTCGGGACTAAAACGAATATAGACTTACCTGGAGAGATAATCGGTATGATTAAACACCCTAAATATTGGTCTGCTACCTCAATCGCAGCAATCCCGATCGGTCAAGAGGTAGGGGTTACGGTTTTACAATTGGCCTGCGCCATATCAACAGTTGCTAATCAGGGGAAACTGATGAAGCCTTATGTGGTTAAGGAGGTTCAGGATGAATCGGGTTTGACGATTAAACAATTTCCTCCGCAACTTTTGTCTTGGGTTATTTCACCGCACACTGCCTTGAGACTGCGCGAGATACTTGTGGGCGTAGTTGAAAATGGGACAGGAAGAGCAGCACGAATCAAGGGTATGTCTGTGGCTGGTAAGACCGGAACGGCACAGAAATTAGAACCCAATGGCCGTTACTCGCATAGGAAGTTCGTTGCCTCTTT
Source organism: Candidatus Omnitrophota bacterium (assembly GCA_050122705.1). Taxonomy (GTDB): domain Bacteria; phylum Omnitrophota; class Gorgyraeia; order Gygaellales; family JAHJCI01; genus JASFIK01. The sequence goes on from JASFIK010000026.1 coordinate 2,207, forward strand.
TATTGGTTTTGCTCCCGCTGATAATCCCAAGATCGCGGTAGTTGTAGTTATCGATGAACCGCGCCCGCTTTATTTTGGGGGTACGGTTTGTGCCCCTGCTTTTAAGAATATCTGTGAAAATGTACTCAGGTATTTAGAAACCCAAGAATTACCGAAAATTGAACTTACCCGGAAAGATGCAGTTAGCTTGCCTGATTAAATCGCTCGGCCTTTGTTTATCCGCAGACACACCCAATCTTAAGGTTAAAGGCATTACTTCTGATTCAAGAAGAGTGAAAGCCGATTTTATCTTTGTAGCAGTTAAGGGCGAAGATGTTGACGGCCACGCTTTTATTGCTGAAGCAATTTACAAAGGGGCAAAGGTAATAATAAGTCAGGTTGATAATCAGCGCTTAAAAACTAATAAAAAAATCATCTTTATTAAGGTTGCCGATACTCGTTTGGCGCTGGCTAAATTAGTGGCGCAGTTTTACGGACAGCCTTCCCGGGGCTTGAAAGTAATAGGGATCACCGGGACTAATGGAAAGACCACAGTTTCCTATTTGATTGAAGCTATATTAAGATCCGCCCACTTTAATCCAGCAGTAATCGGTACAATTAATTACCGCTTTGGTAATCGAATATTTAAGGCGAATAACACTACCCCTGGCCCAGAGCAGCTCCAGCCTTTGTTGGCTAAGATGAAAACCAGATCAACTGATTACGTTGTGATTGAGGTTTCCTCACATGCTCTTGTCCAAGCAAGGGTTGAGGCAGTGAAATTTCTTGCTGCTATATTTACTAATTTGACTCCTGACCACTTGGACTATCATCGCGATTTAAATTCATATTTTGCTGCCAAGAGTAAATTATTCAGTTGTTTAGAGAAAGGAAGCTTGGCAATTTTGAACCTCGATGATTCACATAGCCATAAATTGGTTAAATTAACCAAGGCCCGTATAGTTACCTATGGAATTTCGGATCGTCGCGCTGATATTACTGCTCAGGAGTTAGCTTTTAGTATTAGAGGAACAGAGTTTTTTCTGCATTTCTCTCTCCGGGCAAGAAAAATCTTTGCGCTTAAGCAAGTTCGGTTAAGAATAAACACATCGCTGATTGGGAAGCACAATGTTTATAATATACTTGCAGCAGTTGCCTTTGGACTGTCCCAAGCAATAGGCCCTAAAATTATCAGGGCGGCAATTGAAGGTTTTAGGGGTGTTCCCGGGAGATTAGAAAAAATACCTAGACAAAAGGAATTTAGTGTTTTCGTTGATTATGCTCATACCGAAGATGCAATAATCAATGTAATCAAGAGTCTGCGTCCTTTATGCAAAGGTCGGCTGTGTGTAGTATTTGGCTGCGGCGGTAATCGAGATAAAACTAAAAGACCCAGGATGGGTAAGGCAGTATCTAAATTAGCTGATCTGGCGATTATCACTACTGATAATCCACGCAATGAGAAACCAGAAGGGATTATCGGTGATATCCTAAGGGGTATTAAAAAGCAAAATTATAAAGTGATTATTAATCGCAGGCAAGCCATAAAAGAAGCCTTATCACAGGCAGGCAATAATGATATAATACTGATTGCCGGAAAAGGTCACGAAGATTATCAAATTTTTAAAAATAGAAAAGTCCATTTTGATGACCGTCAGGTAATTAGGGAATATTTGTCGGTAGTCTGATTAAGCCAATAGTTAACCGGAAAAATTAAACGAAAGGGTTCAGCGGACTTAGGCTGGAAGAGAACCGATGTTTACAATTAAAGAGATAACAACAGCGGTTGAGGGAAGATTATTTTTTACCAATAATCCTGAGTCAATAGTCAAGGGAGTATCCATAGATTCTCGCATCATAAACAGCGAAGAGCTTTTTATTGCTATAAAGGGAGCACATTTTGACGGGCATGATTTTATCTATCAAGCAATTCATCGAGGTGCCAAGGCAATCATTAGTCAAGCGCATCCTCCCAAAGGCATAGATTATACAAAGATTGCTTATATCCAGGTTACTAATACCCGCCGCGCATTAGCTGATTTGGCTAGATTCCATCGACGGAGATTCAATATTCCAGTAATTGCAATTACCGGGAGCAATGGTAAGACAACCACTAAAGATATGCTGGTCTGGATTTTATCTAAGCAAAAAAAGGTCCTCAGCAATCCCGGTACACAGAATAATGAGATTGGCGTTCCTTTGGTTTTATTGAAGTTGAATAATTCTCATAGGGTAGCGGTATTAGAGTTAGGCACAAATCATTTCGGTGAGATTGCCTATCTGGTAAACATCGCTCAGCCTAACCTGGGGATTATTACCAATATTGGCCCAGCGCATTTAGAATATTTAAGGGACCTGCCAGGTGTATATAAAGAAAAGATGAGTTTATTAAAACACCTTCTCTTCCCCAGGATTGCTGTTTTGAATGCTGACCAACCGAGATTTGCAAAAGTGAAAAACTCTAATTCAGTCTTTATTATAACCTATGGCATAAAGAACAAATGCGATTTCCAAGCCAGGTCAGTAAGGCTGACTGCCCAAAAAAGCTTAGAGTTTAGCGTAAATTCAAATTATCGTAATAAAGTAAAGTTAAATACAATCGGTTATGCCAATATCTATAATGCTCTGGCTGCTATTGTCGCTGCCCGCCTGCTGGGGTGTGACTATCAATCTATCAGTCAGCGCTTGGCTAGATTTGTCTTTCCACCGGGAAGGATGAGACTGATTAAACTAAAGGGCATATCTTTTATTGATGATACCTATAATTCCAATCCTGCTTCTTTGTCTTGCGCCTTGGATGTTTTAAGGGAATCTAAGGTTAAAGGGAGGAGGATTTTTGTGATGGGGGATATGCTTGAATTGGGTAAATCATCCGAGCGATTCCACCGACAGGCAGGTATCAAGATAGCGCAAACCTGCGATGCATTTATTAGCGTAGGGAAACTGGCACAGATTGCTGCGCATTGGGCAGTAAGGGTTGGTCTAAATAAGCATCGCGTTTTTAGTTGTTTGAATTCACGCAAGGCAGGCAGTTTGCTTTTTCAAATGCTTAAACCTGACTCTCGAGATTTAATTTTGGTTAAGGGCTCGCGTCTAATGAACATGGAAGAGGTATTAACCCAGAAATAAGGTGCTTTACCATTTACTCTACCCTTTAAGAGATATATTTTTTGGTTTTAATATCTTTCGCTATATTACTTTCCGTGCGGCAATGGCTGCGTTTACCGCCTTTACTATAAGCCTGGTGTTTTTTCCAGTATTAATTCGTAAATTAAAAGCAGCCAAGATTGGGGAGAATATAAGGAAAGAGGATAGTGCCCAATTTTATAACTTACATCAGACTAAACAAGGAACTCCTACCATGGGTGGGGTATTAATCCTGGCAGCAATTTTGTTCGCAAACGCCCTCTGGGCAGATATCACTAACCATTATATTCTGATTTGTATCTTCGTGCTGGTATGGTTGGGTATAACTGGTTTTATTGATGATTATATAAAACAGGTTAAACGGCAGTCTAAGGGTTTGGAGATCCGCACAAAATTAATCAGTCAGGTTACTCTCGGTCTATTAATCGGAACATTTTTGTTTTTTAGTCCGCAATACTCAACTGAACTGAATATTCCTTTTTTAAAACAAGTGCACGTTCAGCTGGGGATATTGTATATTCTATTTGTGCTTCTCGTAATCTGTGGTGCTTCCAATGCGGTAAACCTAACTGATGGCTTAGATGGTTTGGCTATCGGTATTATAATCATGGTTGCTTTGAGCTTCAGCGTCTTAAGTTATATTTCAGGTCACTTAAAATTTAGTGAGTATTTATTTGTTCCTTATCTTAAAGGAAGCGGGGAGTTAACTGTTTTTTGTGCAAGTATTTTTGGCGCTGGTCTTGGTTTTTTGTGGTTTAATTGCTATCCCGCATCCATATTTATGGGAGATATAGGTTCATTGCCTTTGGGTGGGGCATTGGGAATGGTGGCAATATTGATTAAAAAGGAGTTACTTTTAGTAATTGTTGGTGGAATATTTGTTGTTGAAGCAATATCAGTAATCCTGCAGATAGGCTCTTATAGAATACGCAAAAAACGCATTTTTAAAATTGCCCCCCTGCATCATCATTTGCAATTTCTCGGCTGGCAGGAGTCTAAGGTTATTGTGCGTTTCTGGATAATTGCTGCGCTCTTAGCCTTATTGACTTTAATAACCTTGAAAATTAGATAGCTTACCCGTCCGATAAGCTTTCTCACTCTCCGCTGGGCATGATTAATAAATGATTAACCAGGATTATTTCAAAAATAAAAAGATTACCGTAATCGGCTTAGGCAGGAGTGGCTTTGCCTGCGCAAGGCTTCTTGACCACCTTAATACTCAGGTTAGCGTTAGCGAAAAAAATAAAAATCCTCAAATTTTAGCCTATGCTAAGCAATTATCGCCTTCAATTAACCAGGAATTAGGTAGGCATACCTTACCGTTTATTAAAGGCAGGGATTTGATTGTGGTTAGTCCTGGCGTAGACCAGGATAGCCAGCCTTTAGTCTGGGCAAGAGAGCTTGCTATACCAATAATCAGCGAGATTGAATGCGCTTGGATACTTTGCCCAGGACGGATAGTTGCAATTACTGGCACAAACGGCAAAACCACCACTACCACCTTAGTCGGTAAGGTATTAGAACGGGCAGGCAAAAAAACATTTATTCTGGGTAATATCGGCACTCCCTTTTCTGCTTACGTTTCAAAAATACAACCTGATGATTTTGTTTCTTTAGAGGTAAGTTCTTTCCAATTAGAAACAATATGTAGATTTAAACCCTATATTTCGGTAATCTTAAACTTTGCCCCTGATCATTTAGATAGATATTCGGATTTATCGAAATACCTGGCAGCCAAATCCCGTATATTTATGAATCAGGATGAATCAGATTATTTGATTTTAAACCGACACGATCGGCTGGTTAGTGATTTCGCCGATAAAGCAAAGGCGAAGGTTATTTATTTTGACAGCAGCATGCATTCCAATTTAAACTTTGCCGCAGTAAGGGCGATTGCCTCGGTTTTGAGGATAGACATGAATTTATGTCAAGATGTTCTGGGAAGCTTTGTCGGCCTACCCCATCGTCTAGAGCGAATAGCAGAATTCCAGGGCAGAGAATTTATTAATGATTCTAAAGCTACTAATCCTGATGCTACTGCATTTGCCTTGAGCAATATCGAAAGGCCGGTTATTCTTATTGCCGGGGGCAAAGATAAGGGCTTGGATTTTTCTCTTTTTAAAGATGTGATCTGTCATAAGGCTAAGGCCCTGATTGCCTTAGGAGAGGCAAAAAATAAAATCAGACAAATTTTCAAAATGGAATTACCAGTTACACAAGTCTCTGATTTAGTTGAAGCGGTTAAGTCTGCCTTTAGACAATCCCAAACAGGAGACTGCATTCTTTTTTCACCGATGTGTTCTAGTTTTGACATGTTTAGAGATTACGAACATAGAGGAGAGGTATTTAAAGCAGCAGTAAAAAATCTAATTGGGAGAACAGATCCCAGAGCACAAGGCAAAGAGATAGACATATCCTAATAACAGATATGCGGCAGATAAGAGTTAATATTTTAGCTATTACAATTATCTTAATCTGTATTGGCCTGGTAATGATCTATAGTGCTTCAAGCATCTATGCGCAAGAGAAGTTTAATAGCGGAACCTTCTTTTTAAAGAGACATATTCTCTTTTTATTCATTGGTAGTGCTATCTGTATTTCTATTTTATATATTGATTATAAAAAGCTCAAGAATTTCTCCAAACCATTATTGATTGCTGTCCTTTTTTTGCTAATTCTGGTATTAATTCCAGGGATCGGTCGTTCCGCTGGGGGTGCCCAGCGATGGTTCAGATTCGGCAGGTTTGGTTTTCAGCCTTCTGAGATGGCAAACGTAGTTTTAATTCTCTATGCAGCCGATTTTATCAGCCGTAAACAAAACTTAATGGAAAACTTCGTCAGTGGATTTCTACCAGTAATATTAATTCTCGGCTTAGTCTGTGGTCTGATTCTTATCCAACCGGATTTGGGAACTGCTTTAGCAATATGCATTGTGGTGGGGCTATTGCTTTACATTGGGGGAACCCCAATTTCCTATTTGGTTTATACGCTGTTAGCTCTACTTCCCCTACTTTATATTATGATATTTAGTGTTCCTTACCGAAGGATGCGAATACTCTCCTTTTTAAATCCCTGGAGCGATCCGGGCGGGAGCGGATTTCAGATTATTCAATCTCAAATTGCCTTAGCCTCCGGTGGCTTGTTTGGGCAGGGCTTAGGGGCAAGCCGTCAGAAACTCTTTTTTCTGCCAGCTGCCCATACTGATTTTATCTTTTCTATTATCGGTGAGGAATTAGGTTTCGTTGGTATTGCAGGAGTAGTCTTGCTTTTTATTCTTCTTTTAATCTGCAGCTTGCAGGCAATCAAGAATTGCTCTGATCCCTTTGGTTATTATTTGGGCCTCGGGCTCATCCTTTCGATTCTTTTAAGAGCATTTATAAATATCGCTGTGGTTTGCGGAATAGTTCCCACCAAGGGCTTGCCACTTCCTTTTATAAGTTATGGCGGTTCTTCATTAGTTTTTGATATGATTAGCGTAGCCTTGATTTTAAATATTTCCAGAAGCTCTGAGATATTATGAGGATACTCATTGCTTGCGGCGGTACGGGTGGACACATATTCCCCGGTTTAAGTTTATACCGTGCGCTAAAAAAAATACACAGCGATGCCGATATAATCTTAGTATTGGACAAAAGAGCAACTACCGCCTCAATTGTTACTGAAGAGTTCCCACATGTGTATCTGGCGCTTGCTTCACCAAGATTTAAATTCGATTTACAGGACGCCTTTGGTGTATTACAATTATTAAAAGGAATCCTTCAGAGTTTAAAGATAATTATAAGGATGAGGCCTGAGGTGGTTATCGGCTTTGGTGGGTATGCCAGCTTTTTCCCAGTATTTTTTTCTTGGATTTTCAGGAGAAAGACAATAATTCATGAAGCGAATGTTGTGCCTGGTCGTGCTAATCGGGTACTTGCTTATCTAGTTGATAAAATTGCGATTGGCTTTGCTAAGACGGGCGATTATTTTAAAGCCAATTCTTCTAAGGTAGCGCTTACCGGCAATCCCTTAAGGCCAAATTTAACTAAGCTGGAGAAAACCCTAGCCTATGATTTTTTCGGTTTTTATCCTAATAAATTTACTATTTTAGTAATGGGCGGTAGTCAGGGAGCACATAAAATAAACAGCGCCTTTATTAATGCAGTTAGATTGATGGAGCACAAATCGGAGTTTCAATTCATTCATCTTTGTGGCGCAGGAGACCATTCTTTCTTAAAAGGCAGTTATGCAGATTTAGGAGTAAAGGCAAGGATTTTTGCTTTCTTTAGCGCAATGGAGTATGCTTATTCAGCAGCTGACATGGTTATCTCTCGTGCAGGGGCAACAAGTATTAGTGAAATTGCTATTTTTGGATTGCCGCTTATTCTTATACCCTATCCCTATGTGCGTATGCATCAAGTAAAAAATGCCCGTTATTTTAAGGAGCATAATGCAGCAATCCTAATCGAGGAGAAGGAACTTTCACCTTTAATACTCAAAGATAAAATCTTGGAATTATTTGATAACCCTAATTTACGAGAAAGCATGAGCAGGAACATATTAAAGCTTTCTCGAACCCAGGCCGATGAGTCTTTGGTAAATTTGCTATTAAATGAATAGACATATCCATCTAATCGGTATTGGCGGTATTGGGATGAGCGCAGTTGCTCAGTTGTTAATCAGACAGGGGTGGCGGGTGAGCGGCTGCGATTTAAAGGATAGTGTTTTGCTTTCGCAATTACGTCAGGATAATATTCCTGTATACATAGGACACCATCCCCAGCATTTAGATACCGTTGATACAGTTGCCTATTCATCAGCAATACCTGAGGATAATCCTGAGATGCAGGAAGCCAGGCACAGAGGGATCCGTTTAATGAAGCGGGCCGAGATTCTTAACCTGCTGATGCAAGACAAAACAGTCATTTCAGTAACTGGTATGCATGGCAAAACCACAACCGCTTCTTTAGCGGCTTATCTTTTGTCTGAGGCAGGGCTATTCCCTACCGTGGCAGTTGGCGGAATCCTGCAGAATTTGGGAGGCAATGCCCTTATGGGCCAGGGAGAATTCTTTGTCGCTGAGGCAGATGAATCTGACGGTTCATTTTTATGCTATCATCCAGACTATTCAATCATTACCAATATTGATTATGAGCACCTTGACTACTATCGCGATTTCAGTTTTCTTCAAGAGGCATTTCGACTTTTCATTAATCAGACAAAGCAAGGGGGAGCGATATTTTGTTGGCGGGACGACCCTTATCTGACCAATCTATTAAAAGACTATAAGAATAGAATGGTTTTGTTTGGACTGCAGCCAGGTGCGGATGTTTACGCTTCTAGTATAACCTTCAGGGGTTTAATTTCAGAATTTGATTGCTACCTGGATCAGAGATTGATTGGTCATTTTCAGCTTAGCTTAGGGGGTAAACACAATATTCTAAATGCCCTTGCAGTTATCGCTTTGGGATTAGAGTTAGGTATAGATAAGGAGCTTATTAAGGCAGCCTTGGTTAGTTATCGGGGCACAAGAAGACGCTTGGAGATTAAATTTAGGTCTCAGGAAATTTTAGTTTTGGATGACTACGGACATCATCCTACTGAGATAAAGGCAACCCTGGAGGCAGTAAAGTCATTGAATCCGCGGCGCCTATTAGTTATATTTCAGCCGCATCGTTATACACGCACAAAGTTATTATTAGACTCCTTTGCCAGTTGTTTTGACCTGGCCGATGGTGTCATTATCACCGATATTTATTCTGCAGGCGAACCGGCAATTCCCGGAGTGAGTGGATATTCTATTTATGAAAGATTGAAAGCGCGGCCAAAACAGTTTAATCAACTTGTCTTTTTGCCAAAAGAGAACATTCTTGACCATGTACTTAAAATATTAAATCCACAGGACATCATTCTTGTTCTCGGGGCAGGGGATATTACCAAGATAAGCGATGAATTGGCAGAGATACTTAAAAGGCAAGCTCAAGAAAAAGGAGTATTTAGCAAGACACACTAGTCTTAGGATTGGTGGTCCAGCTCAATTCTGGTTTGAACCGGATAACCTTTCTGCCTTGCGCAATTTGGTTGAACTTGCTCGCAGAAAAAAACTGTTGTTACGAATTATCGGCGCAGGGAGTAATATATTAGTTAATGACCAACCGATAAAAGGGATAGTGGTGAAGTTGGATTCGTCTTATTTTAAGAAGGTTACCATTAAACCGCATTCAATCCGCGCTGGGGCAGGCGTAAGTCTGGCTCAACTGGTTAGACGCACCCAGAAAAGAGGTCTTTCTGGTTTTGAATTATTAGCCGGTATTCCCGGAACAGTAGGAGGTGCCTTAATTATGAATGCTGGGAATATCGGAGATAAGGTTTTGGATATAACCGTGATGGATAAACAAGGCAGGGTTAAGATACTAAACAAAAAAGATACACGATTCAGCTATCGTGGTTCTAATCTCAACGGTTATATTATCTTAAATGCCAATTTTAGACTAATTAAAAAGGATAAACGGATAATTGCTAAATCAATCAAGGATTATCTTAATTATCGCCGTAAGACCCAAGATTTAACTTATCCCTCGGCTGGCTGTTTTTTTAAGAATCCCAATGAAAAATCAGCAGCTTACTTTATTGAACGCGCTGGTCTGAAGGGTAGCTCTTTCGGTGATGCAGCCGTATCATTTAAGCATGCCAATTTTATTATTAATAAGGGAAGAGCAAGCTTTGTTGATGTTTTAAGATTAGCTAGATATATATCCCGAAGCGTGAATAAAAGATTTAATTTAAATTTACAGCCAGAAATAAAAATATGGAAATAGATTTAAGCAATTTTGGTAGGATTGGCGTTTTAATGGGTGGGCCTTCCAGCGAACGAGAGATTAGTTTTTCTTCTGGCAGGGCGGTATATGAGTCTCTAAAGGGTAAGTCTTTGGATGTAGTTGCGATAGATATACACACTGACGATTGGCAAGAGAA